>JASHQP010000766.1 GCA_030039095.1 Streptosporangiaceae bacterium | reverse complement strand
GACCCGCGTAACCGTTAGCCCGCCGTCCGCGGGGCAGCTGGCCCGCCGTCCGCGGGGCAGCGCGGTCGTTGCCCCACCTGGCCGGGCTGCCCCGAGCGGCCGGGCGGCGGGGAGTTTACGCGGCCTCGATGGCCGTGCAGACCCACCTCGCTGCCCTGGTGTCCCGCCCGGAACCCGCGCGGCCCGGCCGGTCTTGCTCCAGGCGGACGGCGAGGGCGCGGACCGAGGGACCGCACCCCACGACCACGGTCATCTCGACGACTCCGGCGGCCGGCCGGGAGGTCACGACGCGCCGGACCCGCGGCGTGGGTCCCGCGGCGAGCATCGGCCGGAGCTGGCGGATGAGCCGGCGCGCCTGGTCGGTGGTCCACGGAGAGATCTGTCCCTGCGGCCGGGATCCCGCGAGTGTCTCGGCGAGAACCTGGGCGAACTGGCTCGGCCATGCGGCCGCCGCTGCCTGCCTGGAGCTGCCGGGGCCGGGTGCCCGGGGCGACGGCGTCCCCGGCCGCTCAGGGGCCCGCGGCCCGGCTGGCCCGGGGTTGCCGGGGGGCGTCATCGCGCCGTCATCATAGGGCGGTGCGG
Source organism: Streptosporangiaceae bacterium (assembly GCA_030039095.1). Next base: position 3,531 of record JASHQP010000766.1, on the reverse strand, counting down.
CGTCGGGAACCTCGATCAGCCGCACCGCCGAGGCGTCCGGCAGCGGCCGTGTTCGCGGCGGATTCCGCTCGAAGCCGGGGACGAGCGGCAGGACCGTGCTGCCGCCGGATCGGCGGGCCCGGGGCCGGGGTTCCCGTGCTGACGTCGGGGGCGGTGGGGAGCCTGGGGTCATCGGACCTCCGGGGATCGAGGCGGTCCCGGGCGGCGCCAAAACGCCCGGGCATGTCAGTGTTGTACCCGGGGCTCACGACATTCTGGGCTCCGGTGGCGGGCCACCAGCCAGGCGGTGCGATGGAATGCGAGCGGCCCGCGATGGAATGCGAGCGGCCCGCGGTTGGTTCATGCACCTGGAGCCCGAACAAGCGCCGAACAGCCCGTACAAGAGCCGAGACCCGGCATTCCTTCCAGGAGATAGCACCGTGTCGTTGCCACCGCTGGTCACGCCGGCCGACGACCTGACCGTCGACGAAGTCAGGCGTTACTCACGCCACCTGATCATCCCGGACGTGGGGATGACCGGGCAGAAGCGCCTGAAGAATGCCCGGGTGCTGTGTGTCGGTGCTGGCGGCCTGGGGGCGCCCGCGCTGCTGTACCTGGCCGCGGCCGGGGTGGGCACGCTCGGCATCGTCGATTTCGACGTGGTCGACGAGTCCAACCTGCAGCGGCAGGTCATCCACGGCCAGTCGGATGTGGGCAGGCCGAAGGCCGAGTCCGCGCGCGACAGCATCAGGGAGATCAACCCGTACGTCAACGTCGTGCTGCACACCGAGCGCCTCGACTCGGACAACGCGATGGAGATCTTCGCGCAGTACGACCTGATCGTCGACGGCACCGATAACTTCGCCACGAGGTATCTGGTGAACGACGCCTGCGTGCTGCTCGGCAAGCCGTACGTCTGGGGATCGATCTACCGCTTCGACGGGCAGGCCAGTGTGTTCTGGGCCGAGCACGGCCCGTGCTACCGCTGCCTCTACCCGGAGCCGCCGCCGCCCGGCATGGTGCCGTCCTGCGCCGAGGGCGGGGTCCTCGGCGTTCTGTGCTCCTCCATCGGGTCCATCCAGGTCAACGAGGCGATCAAGGTCATCACCGGGATCGGCGAGCCGCTGGCCGGGCGGCTGATGATCTATGACGCCCTGGAGATGAGCTACCGGACGGTGCGCGTCAGGAAGGATCCCGAGTGCGCCGTGTGCGGCAAGAACCCGACGATCACCGAGCTGATCGACTACGAGGAGTTCTGCGGCACCGTGTCCGAGGACGCCCAGAACGCGGCGTCGGGCTCGACGATCACGGCAACCGAGCTCAAGGCGATGATCGACAACGACGACAAGATCTTCCTGGTGGACGTCAGGGAGCCGAACGAGTACGAGATCGTGTCCATCCCGGGCTCCGTGCTCATCCCCAAGGACCAGTTCCTCAACGGCTCGGCTCTCGAGCGGCTCCCGCAGGACCGGAAGATCGTGCTGCACTGCAAGAGCGGCGCACGGAGCGCCGAGTGCCTCGCCGTCGTCAAGAACGCCGGGTTCTCGGATGCGGTGCACGTCGGCGGGGGAGTGCTGGCCTGGGTCAGCCAGGTGGATCCGTCGCTGCCGGTCTACTGAGCCCGCGGCGGGCTGCCGGCCGCGACACTGATCACGGTAGGGCGGCGATCCTTCCTCTGAGCGCCCGGTGCGGCGCGGCCAGGCCGTAGCATTTCTGTGTGTCCATGCAGCCGGAGACTCCGGGCAGCGACGGGAGTGCGTCGCCGGCCGGCCGTGGGCGCGGCGGCAGGCGGCTGAGCATCGCGCTCGTCGTGCTGTTCGTGGGCATGGGCGGCCTGGCTGCCTCGGCCGCCGGTGTTTCCTCGCAGCTGCTGCCGCGCAAGTTCACGTCGGCGCAGCAGCAGCAGATCATGAACTGGGAGAGCGCGCGGCGCTGGCGAGCGCTGCCGGCGGGGAGGATCTTCCCCGCCACGATCACGTACCAGCTCCCGGCCGGCACCCTCAACTCCGGCAGCCAGCTGCCGCTGACCGCTTACCGGGTGGGCATCGGCCGGCAGGGGAGCTGCGCGACATCGAGCGACGCGGCCGCCGGCCGGGTGCTGTCGGCCAGTCATTGCGCTGCCCTGCTCCGCGCGACGTACGCGGACGAGACCGACAGCATGCTGGTCACCGTCGGCGTTGCCGTGATGCCGAGCGTCGGGGCGGCCAGGTCGGCGGCTGGCAAGCTGTCGGGAAACCAGGAGGCAGCGGTCCGCGCGCTCGGCTTCCGCGGCACGCTGGCCTCGTCGTTCAGCAACCGCAGCCGGCAGCTTTCGTGGGTGACCAGTGACGGACCGTACGTGATCATGACCACGGCCGGTTACGCGAACGGCGAGCCACGGGTCTCCGTGGCGTCCGATCCGTACACCGACGCGGAAATGACCAGCGTCGCGAGCGGGATCGCCGGGGCGGTGGGCACGCCGCTCGGCGTGCAGCCGCCATCGCCCACGTGCCCCGGAGCGCCCGGGTGCTGACCGCGAGAGCACCGGCTGCCGCGCGCCGCGCGCTCGCGCTCGCCGCCATCGCCGCGCTGATCCTGCCGCTGATGATCGCGGGGATCCCGGCGCGCGCCGACGCCGTGCGCAACGACCAGCAGTGGGTGCTTCAGGCGCTCAACGTGCAGCCCGCGTGGTCGGTCACCGAGGGACGGGGCGTGACCGTGGCGGTGATCGACAGCGGAGTGAATCCCAACGTCTCCGATCTGGTCGGCAACGTGACCACGGGACCCAACTTCTCCGGCGTGGACACGCCGGAGTCCAACCCGAACTGGGGGGTGCACGGGACCTGGATGGCATCGCTCATCGCAGGTCACGGCCACGACGGCGGCGGCAGCGGGATTATCGGGGTGGCGCCACAGGCGCACGTGCTGTCGATCCGCGTGATCACCGACAGCACCGACCCCAACTACACGACCTACACCCACGAGCCGCAGGCCCGCATCCAGAACGAGCTGGCGCGGGCGATCCGGTACGCGGTGTCGCACGGGGCGCAGGTCATCAGCATGTCCCTGGGCTACGGCCTGCCGAGCCTGTCGGTACGCCTGGCACTCCAGGACGCCCTGAACCGGGGCGTCGTGATCGTCGCGTCGTCCGGCAACTCGGGGAACACGGCCACTGCCCACGGCGACGGCCACGCCCCGTACTCGTTCCCGGCGGATTACCCGGGCGTGCTCGGGGTGGCGGCCATCGGCGCGAACGGCCTGCCAGCCAGCTTCTCCAGCGACAACATCTCGGTTCAGGTCGCCGCCCCCGGGGTGAACGTGCCGGTCCAGGGCAGGAACGGCCAGTACTGGCTGGTGAGCGGGACCAGCCCGGCGTGCGCGCTGACCGCCGGAGTGGCCGCGCTGATCAAGTCCGCGTACCCGTCGCTTCCTCCGGACATGGTGCGGGAGGCGATCACGTCCTCGACGAGCCATCGTCCCGCGCACGGCTACGACGACGAGGTCGGGTTCGGAACCGTGAATGCGGCTGCCGCGCTGAGGGCCGCCGGGCGGCTCTCGGCGCGCGGCCAGGCC
>JASHQP010000072.1 GCA_030039095.1 Streptosporangiaceae bacterium | reverse complement strand
CACCGCGTGGCGGATGAGGGTGCCGTTGAGCTGCCGGGCACGCTCGAGGTACATCTCGGTCTACTCCCCCCAGCATGACTTGGCTGCGGCCCGCAACAGGGATATGCAATGGTCCGCGCCGCCGCGATTCGGAATTATCCGCACCAGCCAGTCCGCGTTGCCGGGATCGGCCGCGGTCAGCGCCTTCGATACGCGGTAAACGAGCGGGACGAGTTCGTAGCGTGATTCCGCGCCGACCGGATGCGACGCCGCGCCAGCCCGGCTAGCGGCGGCGATGAACCGCCCGGCGGCCGGTTCCCGCAGCCGCGCGATCACGAGGGTCTCGGCATTGTTAGCCATGACAGCGGATTCGATGCCGGCTACCTCGCCCTGGCTGAGCCGCCCGGCGACCTCCCTGGCCACCTGCGCCTGCAGCGCAGCCTGAACGGGCACGTGCACCATCCCGCGGAGCACCTCGATGGCGTCGGTTCCCTGAACCTGGCATCCGCCCGAGCGGTTCTGGCCGCGGATCACCTCCACGAGGCGCCGCGTCCCGAGGACTACGCCCACGCCGACGGGTCCGAGCAGCTTGAACGCGGAGAACGCGGAGATGTCAGCGCCCAGTTCCGTGCCGAGCCGGGAGACCTTGAGCACGGCGTAGTTCTCGTCCACGATGATCGGCGCTTCCCCGATGAGCGTCCTCAGCTGAGTGATCACCGTCCCGAGGTCGTAGCCGTCGGCCAGCGACTGACGGGCATGGCCGACGATCGCGCCCTGGATGCCGGGCAGGGTGCGCACCTCGGCGAGCCTGTTGAAGTCGGCCGACACCTCGGTCAGGCCCATCGCGGCCATGGTCACCGCCGTCGTCTCATAGACCGGGGCCGTATGCCGGAGGATGGCGGAACCAGGCCGCATGCTGGCGAACAGCGCCGCGCGAAGCGCGCCGGTGCCGGCGCCCGTCACCAGCGCCGCGTCCTCCGACCGGAAGAATTCCGCCAGGCACTTCTCCACCGCGGCGGTGGCCTGCGGCCTGCCGAGAGGGCTCCGCACCCCGAGATCGCCCTGGCTCAGCAGCTGATCCTCCGGGAAATGGCTGCCAATGAGCTCCACCAGCCGGAACTGCTCCGCCGCCGCCTGTTCCAGGATCATGGTGTTCAGCGGATGGGCGGCGAGCCTGGTCTGCCCTGCGCCGGGCATGTCATCCTCCCCTGGCTGTCAGGAGCGTCACGATCGCGACGGCCGCCACGCCAACCGGTCCGACGGCTACCGGCATCAGCCGCCGCTGCGATGCTTCATTCCAGACGAACAGCGCCACGACGATCGCGGCGCCGGCGGCAGGCAGCATGTGACTGGCCGCCAGGACGCTGCCGGCCAGGACCGCGATGTCGAGCACCGCGGCCATGCCCTGCCGCATGGACGACCCCAGCTCGGCGAGCTCCGGGAAAACATGCAAAACCGCCAGCAGCCAGGGCGCCGCCAGCACCTCGGCGCCCAGCACGGCGGCGCCGGCGACAGCACCGATGAGCGGAGTGCCGCTGATCATGCCCGCACTCAGCACCCAGTCCGGGAAGCCCTGGGTGCTATAGGCGCCGCTCGTCGCGGCCGACCGGGTGACCATCGGAGCGAACGCGGCGGCCGAGAAGATGCCGACAGCGGCCGCATCCCACATGTGCCCGCTGCCCACGAGGAGCACGGCTGCGGGCTCGCCCGCCAGCCAGCGCGCCTGCGCCAGGGCGCCGCACAAGCCACCGATGACGCAAAGCGGCAGCAGGGCGCTGCGCCGGAGGGCCCGCACGTTGTCGACGAGAAACCGCGGGACCGCCGCAGACCCCGTGCGGCGTCGCCGCAGTGCGGACGCGGCGATGACGACGGTACCGAGCAGCAGAGCCAGGCCGCCGGGAGAAAGGCCGCCCGGCAACGGGCCCAGATGCCTGCCCGCGGCGACGACGGCGATGACCGGCACGCCGACCGCGACCGCGACCCGCATGCCCCACTGGAAGTAGGCGGCAGCGACGGGAAAAAGGAAGATGGTGTGCCAGACCGGCGCCGCGATCACCGGCAGGCTGGACATCACCTGGGGTGGCAGGTGCGGATACACCGCGCGGACCGCTGCTGCGAGGCCGAATGCTCCGAGCCCTGCGGCCGCGCCAGCGGCAGCGGAAACAGCGCGGCTTCGCCAGCGCAGGCCGAGCACCTCGGCCGGCAGGAACGCGACGTGACTGGTGGCTATCCCGGTGACGATGGTGAACGGCACCGCGAACCAGCTGATGAAGCCTGCGCTGACCGACCAGGCCTGGCGTGACAGCTCAGGCCCGCCGATGTCGCCCCTTCGGTACTCCGGCAGCAGGGGCCTGACGGCGTCGTGGTAGGCGGAGACCCCTCGGCGCACGACGATGGCGGTCAGCAGGCCGATTCCAGCGAAGCACGCCGCTGCCGTGTAGTCGTTCACGCGCGGTGATCGAGAATGCCGCGGACGATGGCCGGCACCGCCTTGTCGACGTGGTCCACCGAGACGCCGAAGGCGACGATCCCGTCAGCGAGCGCCTTAGCGATCAGATCGCCGTCTGCCACTCTGCCAGCCGGGGCAACAGTCCTGGCGCGCTTGCTTCCGATCAGGCCGATGGCCAGGGCGAGGGCTCCTCCAGCGCCGCTCTGGCAGATGCCGATGTAGTAATCGACCTGACCGCTCTGGACCGCGATTGCGCCCTCGTAGTCGGAATCGGACAGCACCTCGATGCGGCCCGCCGCCGCATCTGTGGCAAGCGCCGCAGCACGATCGCGTGCCATTCCGGTGATCACCACGGAGGTCATGACGCGCTCTTCGCGGCGGACAGGTACGCGGCGACGTAGGCGGTCTCGCCTGGCCGGAAGGAGGCACCCGAGCTGGCGCTGATGCGCTCGAGCAGCGCTGCCGCGAGGCTACGGTCGGCGTGGGTGACGGCCGGATCCTCGGCCGACGGCGGATCGATCGACTCTCCCTGAAGGGCACGCCTGGTTGCCATCGCGAGGTGAGTCACGAGCATCTGGCCAACACCGTCCGAGTCGATGTCCAGGAGCAGATCGTCCCTCAGCCAGCCGAGCTGTGAGTCGACCGCGCAGCGCACGGCCTCGTCGATCACGCCAGACTGCGTGAGCAGCCACAGCTTTTCGGCAGCTTTCATCGAGGCACCGTCGCAGTCGTTATCGCTGGGGCCGGTCAGCGAAGCCGCGCCTTAGAAGGCTCATGGCAGCAACTTACAGTTTTCCGAAAACTTGTCAAGAGACTCGGCTTGCCCCATAGTTGGCTAGGTGAGCCAGACGGCACGCCAGCCGGCGTCGGGATCAAATCGCGGGGTCATCGAGCTGGACGGGGCCGCCAGGCCATTGCTGTCCCGGCGTGGGTTCGTGGCACGGCTCATTCTTCGCGAGCTGATGCTGCTGGACGCCGGGGACCGGATTCCCGGTGTTGATGGCCTCGCCCACCAGCACGGTGTCGGCTTTGGCACCGTGCAGCAGGCGATCGAGCTGATCGAGGAGGCCGGAGCGGCGACGCTCACGCGCCGCGGCGCCCAGGGCACGTTCCTGGACCAGCTCGACTGGAAGACCGCGTGGGCGGTGGCAGGCCTGCCGAACATCATGGGAAGCCTTCCGCTCCCATACACCAAGCGCTACGAAGGCCTGGCCACGGCGCTCTTCGAATTGCTGGCCCGGACCGACACCCCCGGCATGCTCTCGTACATGCGCGGCGCGGCGCGGCGGCTGGAAGCGGTCGTCGATGGTCACGCGGACTTCGCCGTGACCTCCGTGTTCGCCGCCGACCACTTCCGGCGCAGCACGTCGGATGCCGTGAGCATCGTCGTGAGCCTGCCAGCCCAGACGTTCGTCACCGAGCACAGCCTCATCTTCGCTGAGCCGAGACGCAAGGCGCTGCGCGCTGGCGACCGGGTCGGTGTCGACCGAGACTCGCTGGATCAGATGCTGATCACCGAGATGGAGATCGAGCAGGTCGCGGGCAAGGTGGCCATGGTCGACATGCCCTACGGGCACATCCTGGATGCCCTTGCGCACCACGAGATTGACGTCGCGGTCTGGAACTCCGAAGAGGTTGGCGCTGCGCAGTTCGCCATCCAGCCCCTGCACAGCCACGCCGCGCGCCAGCTACAGGGCGCCCACACGCGTGCTGCGATCGTCGCCCGCGCTGACGACCTGCTGACCTGCCGTGCCCTGACGCGAAGCCTGGACGTAACCGAGATCGTCTCGATCCAGGACGAGGTACTCGCGGGCCAGCGGCAAGCGCGGTACTGAGCACGTCAGCCTGACTGCGGGGCTCCTCCGCTCGGCCGCTGAGCGAAGCTATTGACCTTCTAACAAATAACTGTAAAGTGAGCGTCGTACTTGGCGGCGAAGACGGCAGTGCTCGGCCCAGGCAATGCGGGCCGATCCGCTCAAGGGAGCGTCCTCCATGACCCAGTCAGATCATCAGCCACCTCGCTCTACTGCGGAAGCCAGGCCGGATCGGCGCTCTCGGGGCCGCCTGCGGGCTGGTGCGATCGGCGGCCTGTCCGTGGGTGTCATGGCCGCGGCCTTCGCTGCGCCCTCGACCAGCATCTTCTTTAACTCGCCGTTCGTGGCCGCCAACGCCGGCGTGGCCATGACCGCTGCGTTCATCACCTCGGCGATTGCGATCGGCTTCGTAGCGTTCAACGTCGCCGCGTTCTCGAGCAAGCTGCCAACGAGCGGCTACGCCTACACGTTCGTGTCTCACGGACTGGGCACGAAGGCCGGCTTCCTCGCCGCCTGGATGACGCTGCTGGTCTTCATCAGCAGCCCGGTGATCCTCGCCCCCTACTTCGGGCTAACCGTCAGCACACTGGTCCAGAACATGGCCGGAGTGCAGATCTCCTGGGTCATTCCCGCGCTGGTCCTGCTGGCGTTCGTCGGGACGCTGGCCATTCTGGGCATCAGCGACTCGCTCAGGGTCGGCGGTTTCTTCGTCGTGCTCGAACTCCTGCTGGTTACGGCCTTCGGCGTCTACATGCTGTTCAAAAGCCCGCACGCGCAGGCTCCCGCTGCCTTCTCGCCACATTCCGCCCCGTCCCTCGGCGGCTTCGCCGTAGCCATGATCTTCGGCATCCTGTCGTTCCAGGGCTTCGAGGGCGCCGCCACCCTCGGCGAGGAGACCACCAACGCCAAGAGACGCGTGCCGCGGGCGCTGATCGGCGCGATTGTCGTTCTCGGCATCTTCTACACGTTCAACTCCTACGCGGCGACCGTCGGGTGGGGCAGCAACCGTCTGGCCAGCTACTCAGCCTCCGCCTCACCCTTCATCACCCTGGCTCAGCATTACGCCGGGTCCTGGCTGGCCGACCTGCTGGGCACCCTGGTGGCCGTGGGCCTGCTTGCGGGAACAATCGCGAGCGTCAACGCCAGTGCGCGGATGCTCTTCGCCATGGGCCGCAACCGGGTCCTGCCGCGGGCCCTCAGCGACGTCAGCTCGAGAACTCAGACGCCGGTCGTCGCCTCGATGGTGGTCGTGATCGGAGGAGGGCTGGCCGGGGTGCTTGCCGCGTTCATCTGGTCGCCCAGTGAGGTCTGGGGCTACATGGGCAGCATCATCTCGCTCGGCGCGATCGTCGTGTACATCATGGTCAGCGTCGGGGTGATCCCGTTCTTCCGGCGCCAGTACCGGTCAGAGTTCTCCGTTGTCCGCCATGCGATCGTGCCGGTAGTAGCGGTGCTGATCCTGCTCCTTCCGCTGTTGATCAAGAACGGCCTGCTCTGGCCGGTCCCTGCTTACCCGTTTAACCTCATCCCCTACCTGGTGCTGGCATGGCTCGCAGTGGGCGGCGGGATCGTGCTGTACCTGCGGGCAAAGCGCCCGGACGACCTCAGCAGAGCCGGCCGCATCGTGGTCGACGACGACTCCCCCGCTGCCCCGGCAAGCTGAGACGGCTCAGTTCTGCTAGTCCGTAGTTCCCCTCGGTGATCCGCGCGTTGGGCCGTTTACCTGGGCTTTGGTGATACGTGGGGCGGGTTGCTGACTACGCGACCCCGAGGCGGTGGCTGACGCCGAGTAGCTCGAAGGCGTGCCGCTGAAGGGTGGTCGGGGTGGTGACGAGCCGGAAGCCGGGCAGGGCGGGGTCGGCGGGGGCGATGGTGTTGAGGCAGATCGTGGCCAGGTCGGCGAGGAGGGTGGCGAAGCTGTGTACCGGCTGGTCGCCGGGGGTCTGCTTGGTGGCGGCCTTGGCCAGGGCGCGGGGGGAGCGGATGGCGGGGGCGACCGGGCTGGGCCGGGCGGCCTGGGCGGTGGGCTTGTCGTCGTCGGTGAACAGTAGCGGTGCGAGGCGGGCCTGCATGTGCCAGCTGATGTAGTACGACAGCATCCGCAAGAACACGTGGGCCCGGACGCGGTCTGCGGTGCGGTGCCGGATCGGGCGGATGTCGAGGTCGGTGCTGAAGGCACGGAAGGCCCGCTCGACCTGGGCCAGGGCCTTGTAGGAGGAGACGATCTCGCTGCTGTCCAGGTCAGTTGCCTGGACGCTGGTGCGCAGCACGTAGATGCCGTCGAGCCTGGCCTCGGCGGCGATGGAGTCCTGGTCGCGGGCGTAGGTGATGCCGTCGTCGGTGATCTCGACGGTGAAGTGCTTGGCGACCTTGCGCCGTTTCAGGACCCGGTCGGCGCGCACGGCGATCTTGTCCGTGCCGCGCAGCGGCCGCCGTGCCCGCGTGCAGGCCGCGGCGATCTTGGCCAGGCCGGCTTCGGTGGCGGCCAGCAGGCTTTCGCGCTTGCGGGCCCGTTCGGCTTCCAGGAACGGGTTCATGCAGGCTACCAGCCGCTCGCCGGGGAAGTCCGGGGAGGTAATCTCGGCCAGGTCCTGAGCATCGAACAGGGTCAGCTGCAGGTCCCCGTCCCGGGCCAGCTTCTTGACCTGCGGGGCGCGCAGCGCGGTGATCCAGTCCAGGTGAGCGGGGGCGACGTCCTCGCGCAGGCGGGCGGCGGTCAGCATGCCCCGGTCCCCGACCAGCACCACCCTGGTGAGCCCGAACCGGTCCTTGACCTTGGTCACCTGGGCAGCCACGGTGGCGGGGTCGCCGGTGTTGCCCTGGAAGACCTCAATCGCGACCGGGATGCCGCCGGTGCTGGTCAGCAGCCCG
>JASHQP010000765.1 GCA_030039095.1 Streptosporangiaceae bacterium | reverse complement strand
TGACTTCCGCGAGGGGGTGCGCGCGATGGCCGAGCGCCGCCCGCCGCGCTTCGAGGGACGGTAGGCGCCGGCCGCGTCCGAGCGCGGTCGCGAGCGGCTATGCCAGCAGCCGCTGCTGACCACTTTTCTGGGGTGGGGCCGCAAGCTTGGTTGATCCCGACGAAACGTTCAGGCAAGTTCATAAGAGCGGATAGAAGAGCCAGATCTCCCTGGTCGTTACGATGGCCGCGGGAGAGATCGGAGTGCGTAGTGGAAGCCACGGCGAGTTCTGTGCGCCGGGAGGCGCGCGACTGGATCGAAGAGAATTTCGACCCGCAGCTCAGCGTGCGGGCATGGCTGGAGCGCCTGGCTGACTCGGGCTGGGCTGCGCCCGCCTGGCCCGCCGGCGCCTACGGCAGGGGGCTCGCGCCGGACCTGGCCGTGGTGGTCTACGAGGAGTTCAACCGCGTCGACGCGCCGGGCCCCCCGGCCGGCCTCGGCATCATGCTCGCCGCACCGACGATCATCGCCAACGGCAGCGACGACCTGAAGCGGCAGTTCATCCGCGCCATGCTCGTCGGGGATCACCTCTGGTGCCAGCTGTTCAGCGAGCCCGGAGCCGGGTCCGACCTCGCCGGCCTGCAGACCAAGGCGGAACGCGACGGGGACGAGTACATCGTGAACGGCCAGAAGGTCTGGACGTCGGGCGGACAGATCGCCGACTACGGGATGCTGCTCGCCCGCACCAACCCGGACGTGCCCAAGCACCGGGGCATCACCTACTTCGCGCTGCCGATGAACCAGCCCGGGGTCGAGGTGCGGCCGCTGATCCAGATGACCGGCGAGTCCGGTTTCAGCGAGGTGTTCTTCTCCGACGCGCGGGTTGCGGCATCCGCGATCATCGGGGAGCTGAACGGCGGATGGGGTGTGGCGCAGTCCACGCTGGGCTTCGAGCGCACGTCGCTCGGCACGGCGAGCGGGCTCGGGTTCCGGTTCAGCGCGCCGGGCGGCACCAGGTTCCTGCGGGAGCAGGAGGTCCCGGTCGGCGAGTTCGTCGCCGCGGCCAAGACGAACGCGCGCCGTTTCGGCACCGGCGCCACGGCGATGACGGCTGGCGGCATCGTCCCGCTGGTCACGCTCGCCGCCGAACTCGGCCGCGACCACGATCCGGAGGTGCGCCAGCAGATCGTGCGCCTGTACACGCTGGCGTCCGCCAACAGCTGGAACGGCCAGCGGGCCAGTGCCGCGGTGAAGGCCGGCGGGCGGGCGGGCCCCGAGGCCTCGCTCGGCAAGCTGATGGCCTCCCGGGTCGCCCGGCAGTGGCGGGATACTGCGTCCCTGGTGGCCGGGCCGCAAGGGATGCTGGCCGGCGACGACGGGCCGCTGGGCGGGCGGCTGGCCAGCCAGTTGCTCGCCACGCCGGGACCCTCGATCTACGGCGGCTCCGACCAGATTCAGCGCAACATCATTTCGGAACGGGTGCTCGGCCTGCCCAGGGAGGCGGATCCGTCCCGGACGATGCCGTTCCGCGAGCTCAAGATCGGAACCCAGGCGGCGGCGGGGGAGCAGTCATGATCTTCGCGTACAGCGACGAGCAGCGTGAGCTCGCGGCCACGCTGCGCCGCTTCCTGCAGGACAAGTCGCCGTCGTCCGAGGTGCGCAGGCTGATGGCCACGCCGGAGGGTTACGACCCGCAGACCTGGGCGCAGCTGGCCGGGCAGCTCGGCCTGCAGGGCCTGGCGGTCCCGGAGAAGTACGGCGGGTCCGGCGCCGGGCCGGTGGAACTGGCGATCGTGTGCGAGGAGATGGGCCGTGCGCTGCTCTGCGCGCCCTATTTCTCCACCGCCGTGCTCGCCGCCCATGCGCTGCTCGCCAGCGGTGACCAGGGCGCCGCCGAGGAGTTCCTGCCGGCGCTCGCCGAGGGCGCCACGATCGCGACGCTGGCGGTGTGCGAGGACTCCGGCACGTGGACCACGGACGGCGTGCAGACTACGGCCCGCCGGTCCGGCGACGGCTACGTGCTGGACGGGAGCAAGTCGTTCGTGCTCGACGGGCACACCGCGGACCTGCTGCTGGTCGTCGCGCAGGCGGACGGGGGCCCGAGCCTGTTCGCCGTGGCGGGAGACGCCGGCGGGCTCTCGCGCCGCCTCCTCGAGACGCTCGACATGACCCGCAAGCAGGCGGCGCTGACGCTCGAGGGCGTGCCGGGCCGGCTGATCGGCGCGGAGGGCAGCGCGGAGGATGTCGTGCGGCGGACGCTGCGCCTTGCCGCCGTCGCGCTGGCCGCGGAGCAGGTCGGCGGGGCGCAGCGGTGCCTCGACATGAGCGTGGAGTACGCGAAGATCCGGATGCAGTTCGGCCGGCCGATCGGCAGCTTCCAGGCCATCAAGCACATGTGCGCGGACCTGTTGCTCGAGGTTGAGTCGGCGCGGTCGGCCGCCTATTACGCGGCGTGGGCTGCGGAGGAGGGATCCGACGAGCTGCCATTGGTCTCGAGCCTGGCCAAGGCGTTCTGCTCGGAGGCGTACTTCCGCGCCGCCGCGGACAACATCCAGATTCACGGCGGGATCGGCTTCACCTGGGAGCACGACGCGCACCTGTACTACCGGCGGGCCAAGTCGGCCGAGCTGATGCTCGGCACCCCCGAACAGCACCGCGAGATCGCCGCCACCTACCTGATCGACGGGGCTGGCGGGGCCGTCACGTCCTGACCGCACCGGTGGGCCCGGCGGCTGGACCGGGTTGCTCAGTAGCTGTTGGTCCAGTGCGTCAGGAACGCGTTACCCGCGTTGTTCAGGCCCGAGGTGAGTGAGAGCGGATACGTGCCGGTGGCGTCGACCATGTCGATCCTGTAGTACGTCGGGTAGCCGGAGATCGTGCCGGTCTTGCCGCCCGCCGTCTGGTTCGCACTGGAGAGCGCCCAGGTTCCGTAGTGGGCAAGCGGGGCGATGCCGATCGCGAAGGCGGGCCGCTCGGCGATCCACTCGACACTGGAGTTCTGGCATGTGCCGCACGTCTGTGTCGTCGAGAAACTATCAACCGGACGGGTGAAGTCGGTCACCGCGAGCTTGTAGCTGGTGCCGGTGCGGGTCACGCTGGCGGCGATCTTGTCGCCGGGGTGCAGTGAGTTGCCGACCTCGACCGTGCCGGCCGGGTACATCTCGTACCAGGTGAAGTACGTGGCCTGGCCCTCGAAGCACCAGCTCAGCGTGCCGTCCTGCTCGACCGTGGCGTTGCTGTAGCCGTCAATGCCAACCCATTCCGAGGTGAGCTGATCCTCCCGGGAGCACCACACCCTGGGTGTCCTCCACTGCCCGCTGACCTTGGTGAACGCATTGGCGGTCTTGGCGACGTCCGCGAAGCCCGACCAGTTGAAGGAACTGGACGCCGACGTGTCGGCGAGCGCGGACGCGGGATCGTTGACCGTCTTGGTGCCCGGGCCGCCGGACTTGAACGGCGGCGCCGACTGGTTGGCTGACAGGTAGCTGACCAGCGCGGCGCGCGCCTTGGTCAGGAAGCGGGCGGACGGCTGGGTAACCGCGTGATTTGGCGCGGCGGCGGTCGTGACCGTCGCCTGGGTGGCGAGCGTCAGCGACCCGGCCACCACCGCGGCCGAGCCGGAAACGAGAAAATAGCGCAATACGCGCATGTAAACCCCCGTAATTGAAGCGACCCGGGCAAAGATTAAAATCCATGAAATGCAGCCATGCGCTCGAGTGATTCCAAAAGCAGGTTAGCAAGCTGGAATATGCCACCGCAGCACTTTGCGGAGTTATGATTACGTTACGTAATTACGCTAGATTCCGATTTGGCGGACTCGGACCGGCTGTAAGTCATCCGTTTCATGAAGCGTTACCGATTGGCCACCACATAGGCATTCAGGTGAAATGGTGGCGATTACCCTGGCCCGGCGGTGGCTGGGGCCCTGGCTCGGGCCCTGGCTCGGGCCCTGGCCTGTGCTGGGGGCGCCGGGGGCCCGCGGGCTGACCTGTGGCGATATAACGGTTCTTCAGGATCCCCGTCTGAGGAGCGCTTGCCGTGGCTGGACCATCCCACCCGCCGTCCGAGGCCCCCGTGCTGATGGCCGGTGTGCCCCCGTTCCCCGAGCCGTCGCTGGTGACGCTCGCGAACTGGCAGGACCCACCATTCAACCGGTGGGCGTTCCAGCACATCAGGGAGCTGATACCGACTGCGAGGATCGCGCGCGCTGCTGACCCTGAGCCGCTGCCGCGCGCGGAGCGCGACATCCTGGCCTTCCAGTTCGCCTCCGGCAACCGCGAGCTGACCGTGGCGGAGATGCTCGAGGAGACGTACACCGACGGCTTCCTGGTGCTGCACCGGGGCAGGGTCGTGGCCGAGCACTACTTCAACGGCATGGCGCCCGACGTCCCGCACCTGCTGATGTCCGTGTCGAAGTCGGTGACCTCGGCAATCGCTGGCGTGCTGGCCGGGCGGGGGGCGCTGCAGGTCTCCGATGCCGTGGCGGACATCGTGCCGGAGCTTGGCGGCACGTCCTTCGCGGGCGCAACAGTTCAGGACCTGCTGGACATGCGCGCCGGCACCCGGTTCGACGAGAGCTACGAAAATCTAGACGCTGACGTGCGCACGTATGAACGGGTGTATCTATGGCGGCCGGACAACGAGGACCCAAGGCCCGCTGACGCACTCGGCTATTTCGCCACACTGCGCAATGACGGCCCGCACGGCGGCCCGTTCCGGTACCGCTCGATCCTCACCGACGTGCTGGCGTGGGTTATCGAGCGGGCCGGCGGGGCCCGGCTGCACCAGCTCATAACGCGCGAATTGTGGCAGCCGATGGGTGCGGAGTTCGACGCGGAGATCACCGTCGACTCCCGCGGGAACCCCATGGCGGATGGCGGCATCTGCGCCAGCCTGCGTGACCTAGCCCGGTTCGGCCAGCTCTACCTGGAGGGTGGCCGGGATATCGTGCCGCAGGGCTGGATCGAAGACACGATCCGCGGAGCTCCCGATGGCGCACGGGCGTTCGCCGAGGGAGACGACTCGCCCGGTTACCCACCCGGGGCCCACTACCGCAACTGCTGGTGGGTCAGGGATCCTGGCGTGCCGTTCTACCAGGCCTCGGGCATCAACGGGCAGAACATCTTCGTTCACGTCCCTTCCCAGACCGTGATCGCAAAGTTCTCCACCTGGCCGACCGCACTGAGCCCGGTAGCCGGCGTGACCACACAGGCCGCGCTGGCCATCAGCAGTGCCCTGCAGCACGGCCAGCTCGGGGGCTAGGCCGGCTGCAGGGCACTGCCCGCAGGAGTCCGGCTACGCGGCCGGGCCGTTCGCCAGGGTGATGCTGGCGGACTGGGACTGGCCGGACTCGGTCGTCCAGCCGATCGTGACCTTGTCGCCCGGGTGGTGCTCCTCGAGCGCCGCCTGCAGCGCGGACGGCGAGGAGACCGAGCGGCCGTCGACCGACGTGATCACGTCGCCCTCGGCGAGGCCGGCGTTGGCGGCGGGCGTTCCCTGGAGCGTTCCTTCGACCGCTGCGCCGGAGCCGGTCTGTACGCCCTGCTGGGCCGCGTTGCTCGCGGGCTCGACCTCGACGCCGAGGAACCCGGTCGCGCCGATGTGCACGGTGGACGAGCCGTCACCCCTCTCGATCTGGTTGCCGATCGCGAGCGCCTCGTTGATCGGGATCGCGAACGCGGCCGTCTGCGACTGCTGTGACTGGAACTGCATCGAGTTGCCGGCCGCGGTGTCGATCCCGATCACCTCGCCGGCGGTGTTGACCAGCGGCCCGCCCGAGTCGCCGGGCTGGATCGGTGCATTGTGATTGATCAGGCCGGTCAGCTGCTCGGTCGTGCCGGAGCCCTCGTCGGATGCGGTGATCGAGGCGTTGAGGCCGGTTATCTGGCCGGTGGCGACCGACGGCGTGCCGCCCTTGCCGCCCGCGTTGCCGAGCGCGACCACCTTCTGGCCGACCGCGGCCGTGTCGGAGTTGCCGAGCTTCACGGTCTTCAGGCCGGAGGCACCCTGCAGTTGCAGCACGGCGATGTCCTTGGTCTGGTCGTAGCCGACAACCTTGGCCGGATACGACTGGCCGTTGCCGATATCGGTGACCCTGATCGACGTTGCGCCCTCGATCACGTGGTTGTTGGTGAGGATCTCCCCCGTGGAGGTCAGCACCAGCCCGGTGCCGAGCGACTCGGCCTGCTGGTAGCCGAGCGTGGAGGTCACGTCGACGAGAGCGGGATCCACCTGCTCTTCGATCTGCGACGTCGTCAGCGTCGGGCCAGATCCGGTGCTGCCCGCACCGCCCAGGGCATAGAACGTGCCCAGGCCGGCGGCGAGCGCCACT
>JASHQP010000764.1 GCA_030039095.1 Streptosporangiaceae bacterium | reverse complement strand
CGGTTTCCTCCGCCGCCGCCAGGTCCGCCGCCGTGACCCTGGCCCGCTGCACCACCGCCTCGTTCAGGATCCGCACGCCGCCCTCGCCGATCGCTCCCATCGCGAGCTCCGGCTGGCCCGGAAGGCCGAGCTTGCGGACCACGATCACGTCGAGCGGCGCGCCGAGCCGCTCCGCCACCTCGAACGCGACCGGCACGCCGCCGCGCGGCAGGCCGAGCACGACGGCGCCGCTGCCGCGCAGAAACTCGAGGCCGGCTGCGAGCTGCCGCCCCGCGTCGGCCCGGTCGGTGAACTGCACAGTGCCCCCAAGAACAATGCCCCCGGCTACCAGATCAGCGGCGCTAGCCCGTGCGAGGGGAAGACCGCCTTCTGGGTGGCGATGATCGCCTGGTCGATCGGGTCGCCCGGCTCGAAGCCCGACTCGAACGCGACGTAGTCGCCGCTGGCCCCCTCGGTCATGCGCTCCGGGGCATCCCGGCCGGTCCGCTGCCTGGTGTACGCGCGCCACTCGTCCGGCGTCGCGGTCGCCGGGTCGACCGGCCGTCCGGACGCCTCGGCGAGCAGGTGCGTCCAGGTTCGCGGCACCGCCTGGACCAGCTCATAGCCGCCGCCACCGGTCAGCAGCCAGCGGCCGCCGGCGGTCTCGTGCGCCAGCCGGTGGATCGCGGCGTGCGCGGCGCGCTGCCCGTCGATGGTCAGGCGCAGGTTGGCCAGCGGGTCCATCCAGTGTGTGTCGCAGCCGTGCTGGCTGACCAGAAGCTGCGGCTCGAACGCGCGCAGCAGCGGCGGCACGACCGCGTGGAACGCGCGCAGCCACCCGGCGTCCGGCGTGCCGGCCGGCAGCGCCACGTTGACCGCGTAGCCCTCCGCGTCCGGGCCGCCGGTCTCCGACGGCCGCCCGGTTCCGGGGAACAGGGTCGCCGGGTGCTCGTGCAGGCTGATCGTCAGCACCCGCGGGTCGTCGTAGAACGCCGCCTGCACGCCATCACCGTGGTGCACGTCGATGTCCACGTACGCGACACGTTCAAGGCCCTGATCCAGAAGCGCGACGATCGCTATCGCGGGATCGTTGTAGACGCAGAACCCGCTGGCGTGGTCGGCCATCGCGTGGTGCAGCCCTCCGGCGATGTTCACCGCGTGCTCGGCCGAGCCGAGCGCGACCGCGCGGGCCGCGGCCAGGGTCGCGCCGGTGACCAGCGCCGACGCCTCGTGCATGCCGGGGAACACCGGGTCGTCGGTGGTGCCGAGGCCGAACCGGAACAGCTCCGGGGCGAGCCCGGACTCACCGGCGCGCCGCACCGCGGCGATGTAGTCCGGCGTGTGCACCAGCTCGAGGTCGGCGTCCGTGGCCGGGGCCGGCACGGTCACCGCGACTCCGGGCGCGGCCAGCACGCCGAGGGATCGCGCGAGCCGCATGGTCAGCTCCACCCGCACCGGCGCCAGCGGATGGCCGGGCCCGAAGTCGTACTCGGTCAGCTTGTCGTCCCAGGCCACGTGCAGGCTGCAGGTCACGCTACGAAACTCTAGCCGAGGAGCCGGCGCCCCTCGATCAGCGCGAGGATCGCGCGCGAGGTCCGCTCGGCGGCGAGCTCCACGGCCCCGGGATCCGGGTCCGGGCCGTCGTCGAGCAGCAGCATCGCGTAGCCGCGGGCGGTTGCCTCCACGGCCGTGGCAAGGTCGTCGGCCCGCGTGTCATCCCTGTCGGCCAGGGCCCGGACGGTGTCCAGGAATGCCTCGTTGAGCTGCTGTTCGGCGGCCCCGATCTCGGGATGGCGGGCCTTGTCCAGGCCGGCCTCGTACAGCACCTCGAACAGCGGCCGGTGATAGGCGGCGAAGCGGACATAGCTGCGGGCCATGGCGGCCAGCCGGCCCTCGGGGTCGGCGAACTTGCCCATCTCCGGCAGCAGTACGCCGGTGAATATCTCGAACGCGCGCACCGCGACGGCGGCCAACAGGTCGTCGCGGTCGTCGAAATGCGCATACGGGGCGCTGACCGCGACATCCAGCCTGCGGCTGGCCTCGGCCAGGGAGAACCCGCGCACGCCGCGCTCCCCGATGAGCTCGACGGCGGTGTCGATGAGCGCCGCCCTGAGGTCACCGTGGTGATAGCGGCGGCCCTTGCCCGATCTTGGCATGTCGTCCCAGGCTACGTCGGCTGGGGCCCTATCCGGGCGCCGCGAGGGCGCCGTAGCTCACCCCGGTCAGTTCCTCGGACATCGTCCACAGCCGGGCAGCGGTCGCTTCGTCGTGCGACGCGGCGCTGGACTCGACCCGGACCGGGTGGCCGGTGAACTGCAGCCGCCCGGGCGGGCCGTAATAGTCGCCGCCCCTGACCGCCTGATCGGTGGCCGCCCGCAGCGTGGCCAGCGCACCGAGATGCCCGCTCTGCGCGAACCAGAACGTGAGCGGCCGCATCCTCGGGTGGTACAGGGCCTGGTTCAGCCGGGAGTGCCGCCACAGGTCGGTGCGCGCGTTGCCAGGGTGCGCGGCGACCGCGATCGTGCCCGCGCCAGCGGAGGCGAGGCGCCGCTGCAGTTCGTACGTGAACAGCAGGTTCGCCAGCTTCGACTGGTAGTAGGCGGGCCATGGCTTGTAGCCGCGCTCGAGCTGGAGATCCTCGAAGTGCACGACACCGTGGCCCATCTTGTGGCCGTTGCTGCTGACGGTCACGACCCGCGAGCCTTTGGCATCCAGCAGCCGCCCGAGCAGCAGCCCGGTCAGCGCAAAGTGACCGAGGTGGTTGGTGGCCAGCGTCCGCTCGAACCCGTCCTCGGTCAGCTCGCGGGGGATGGCCATCACACCCGCGTTGTTGATCAGCAGGTGCAGGCTGGGGCAGGCGTCGCGGATCTGCTCGGCGGCGGCGCGGACCGAGGCCAGCGATGCGAGGTCCAGGTGCACGGCGAGCAGGCTCGCGCCGTGGGCCGCGGACCGGATCCGGCTCGCAGCCTGCTCTGCCTTGCGCAAGTCGCGGCCCGCAAGCACGACCGTGGCTCCGCGCGCGGCCAGCACCTCGGCGGTCTCGAATCCGAGGCCGCCGCTGGCGCCGGTCACCACCGCGATACGCCCCGACTGGTCCGGTACATCGGCGGCCGTCCACCGCCTGCGCCGATCGGCCATCGGTGTTCCTCCCGCCCAATCTTAGCGTCTATCAGATTCTGATAGTCACTAAGATACAGTTCCGCCCGGTCTCGTCAACCCGCACCTGTGCGCAACCCGCGCCCGCCTCCGTCACCTCGGGCCGCGGCGTGCCCGGCTGGGCGGTATGCGACCATGGGCCGGTTAGGCGAAGGAGACGGCTGTGACCAGCCCGACCGCTGGAACCAGCAGCTACGCGCTGCTGACCGATGGCAGCACCGTGGAGATCCGTGCCGCGGAGCCGAGGGACGCCGATGCGGTGCGCGAGATGCACGCCGCGATGTCGCCCGACAGCGTCTACCTCCGGTTCTTCAGCCTGAGCCAGCGCGCCGCGCAGACAGAGGCGGCGCGGGTCACCCGCGAGCCGGGCCCCGGCCATCTGGCGCTGCTGGCCTGGCTCGGCAAGCGGCTGGTGGGCGTCGCGAGCTACGAGGCGACCGAGCGGCCGGGCGTCGCGGAGATCGCGTTCGCGGTGCCCGACGACATGCACCGGCGCGGCATCGCCACCCTGCTGCTGGAGCACCTGGTGTCGCTGGCCCGCCGTCGTGGGCTGGATGCCTTCACCGCGTCGACCCTGGCGGAGAACGCGGCCATGCTGGCGGTGTTCGCCGACGCCGGCCTGCCGGTGCGGCGCCACTTCGCCGACGGCGTGGTCGAGCTGACGTTTCCGCTGCCGGGCCTTGCCGGCGACCAGACCCTGGACGCCTACCTGGCGTCGGTGGCCAGCCGGGAGAGCCGGGCGGACGTGGCCAGCGTGAGCCACCTGCTGCGGCCCGCGTCGGTCGCGGTCGTCGGCGCGAGCCGTGAGCAGGGCAGCGTGGGCCGCGCGATCCTGCACAACATCGTGAGCTCCGGCTTCGAGGGCGCCGTGCACGCGGTCAACCCGCGCGCGCAGACCGTCGAGGGCGTCCGGTGCGTCGCGTCAGTGGGCGACCTGCCCGCGTCGGTCGACCTCGCGGTGATCACCGTGCCCCCGGCCGCCGTGCCCGGGGCCGCGGAAGAGTGCGGCCGCCGCGGGGTGCGCTGCCTGATCGTGATCACGGCCGGGCTCGGCGCGCACGGCAAGGACCTGCTGGCGATCTGCCGCGGGCACGGGATGCGGCTCGTCGGCCCGAACTGCTCCGGCGTGATCGTGCCGCCGATCGGCCTGAACGCGACCTTCGCCGCCCGCCACCCCGCGGCGGGGGTGGCCGGGGCCGTGGTGCAGTCCGGCGGCCTCGGCGTCGCGCTGCTCGAGCAGCTGTCCCGGCTCGGCGTCGGGGTGTCGTCGTTCGTCTCGGTGGGCGACAAGTACGACGTCTCGAGCAACGACCTGCTCACCTGGCTGGCGCAGGACGGCGTGACCCGGCTGGCCGTGCTCTACCTGGAGTCGTTCGGCAACCCGCGGAAGTTCGCGCGCACCGCGCGCCGGGTCGGGGCGCACCTGCCGGTGCTTACGGTCGTCGGCGGCCGGTCGGCGGCGGGGCAGCGC
>JASHQP010000763.1 GCA_030039095.1 Streptosporangiaceae bacterium | reverse complement strand
GGCGGCCCCGAGAAGCTCGCCGAGCACGCCGCGAGCTGGCGCGCCGCCGGGGCCAGCCACATCTCCGTGAACACCATGGGCGCGGGCCTGGCCACGGTCGACGACCACCTCGCCGCGCTGGAAGCCGCCGCGCAGGTGCTCGAGCCGGCCGAGGACTAACTGCTGCGACCGGACGGGCTGCTGGGCCGGCCTTCGCGGGGCTCAGCGGCCAGGTTCGTGCAGGCCGAAGATCAGTTTCGGGTCACCGGGCCGGAACGTGCCGGAGAACTGCGAGCTGTCGCCGATGTCCCTGGTCCGGGCCAGCAGCGACTGGCCGACGTGGAGCTGCCGCCGCTCCCACGTGGCCAGCGCCGTGGGGACGTCGCCGCCGCTCGCGGTCAGTTCCTCGGCCAGGGCCCAGGCGTCGTCAGCGGCCTTGGCCGTGCCCGCAGCCGCGTGCGGCCGCACCGCGAACGCCGCGTCGCCGATCAGGCAGGTGCGCCCGAACGCCATCCGCGGCACCCCGAGGTCGTAGATTGCCTGCACGAACGGCTCCGCGATGCCGGTCACGACCTCGGCGATCGGTGGTGCGAGCGCGCTGGCGGCCTGCCGGCGCATGCCGGCCACCGCCTCGTCGGCCGCCGCACCCGGGGGCAGCGACATCGCGCGCCGGATCCCGTCGCGGCCGGTCATCAGCTCGTCGAGCTGCGGCCCGGCGGCCACGTTGACGTACCAGACGACGTTGATCAGCCGGTCACCGGGCAGCAGCGACCCGTCCAGGGCCGGGATCGGGTACACGAGGATGTGGCTGCGATCCAGGACCTGGTACGTGATCGCGTCGTGGAGGGCCCGGCGGGTGGCGGGCGAAGCGTCCCGCTCCGGCAGCGTGCCGCGCCAGGCCACGTAGCCGGCGTAGCGCGGGACCACGCCCGGAAGCAGCCTGGCCCGGGCGGCCGAGCCCACCCCGTCGGCGCACACCAGCAGGTCGGCGTCGGCCCGTGACCCGTCGCCGAGGGTGATGCCGACCCCGCGCTCGTGCGGGCCGAACGACACGACCTCGTGGCCCAGCAGGTAGCGGCCGGAGTCGAACAGCGGCAGCAGCGAGCGGTAGATCGTGTTCCAGGACGAGAACCGGTACCGGTGCCGCTGCTCGTGCTCGGTGCTGCCGTCGGCGCGCAGGAAGCGGATCCAGCCGGTCGACGAGCACACGTCCTCGGGCCGGCAGCCGCCGCGCTCGGTCAGGTAGCGCAGCGTGACGTCGAGCGCGGCGATCCCGGCGCCGCGCGCCTGCAGCGCCGACGACGAGCGCTCGAACACGCGGACGTCGCAGCCGGCGTCGCGCAGAACCAGCGCGGCGGTCAGCCCGCCGAGCGAGCCGCCGGCAACGACGACGCTGGGCATCCGCGGCTAAGGACGGCCGAATGTCGCGACCCGCACGACGTCGAGCTCGAACAGCACCCGGCGCTCGTCGAACGACGGGTCCCGCAGCGCGTACGGCGGCTCGTTCCCGGTGTACTTCACCCAGATCCGGTCGAGCTGCGCGGTGACCCGCGGCCCCTCGGCGGGGTCGTCCTCGGAGATCTCCCTCGCCACCTTCGTCTTGATGCTGAGCCAGTGGTAGGTGTTCTCGGGGTTCATGAGCAGGAACGTGGCGTGCGGCGTCTTGCGCAGCCACGGCACCTTCTTGCGGTGCGTGGCCAGGTTGAGCAGCACGGTGTCGCCTTCGTAGTCGAACCACACCGGGGTGAGGTTCGGCAAGCCGTCCGACCCGAGAACCGCGACCACCGCGGTGACGGGCTCGTCCAGCAGCCGCTTGAAGCTGGGATCGAGATCAGCGAGGCTGGCCACGCTCTCCCGGTCCCCGATCATGAACTGGCCGGGCTGGGTGCCCTCGGCGACGTCCCTGAACTTCGCGACGGTGATCGTCATTGAGCACGCTCCTGTTCGGTGTACCTGTCGATGAGCTGGCGGATGATGACGTTGCGCTGGATGTCGTTGGTCCCCTCGCCGACCACCATCAGCGGGGCGTCGCGGTAGTAGCGCTCGATGTCGAACTCGGCGGAGAAGCCGTAGCCTCCATGCACCTTGATCGCGTCGGCGGTGACCTGCATGCAGGTCTCGGACGCGAACAGCTTGGCCATGCCGGCCTCGAGGTCGCTGCGCCGCCCGGCGTCGAGCGCGGCGGCGGCGCGCAGCGTCATCAGCCGCGCGGCGTCGACCCGGGTGGCCATGTCGGCCAGGCGGTGCCCGACCGCCTGGTGCTTCCAGATCGGCTGGCCGAACGTCTCCCGCTGCTGCGCGTACCGGATCGAGTCCTCGAACGCGGCGCGGGCCACCCCGACCGCCCTGGCCGCGACGTTGATCCGGCCGAGCTCGAGCCCGCCCATCATCTGGCGGAAGCCGTGGCCCTCCTCGCCGCCGAGCAGCGCCTCGCGCGGGCACTCGTAGCCGTCGAACACGATCTCGCAGCTCTCCAGGCCCTTGTAGCCCAGCTTGGGCAGGTCGCGGGAGACCGTGAACCCGGGTCCGTGCTCGGCGAGCAGGAGGCTGATCCCGCGGCTGGCCGGGACCGCGCCGGGATCGGTCTTGCACAGCACCGCGATGACGTCGGCCCGCCTGGCGTTGGTGATCCAGGTCTTGACGCCGTCGAGCCGGTAGCCCTGCCCGTCCCGCGCCGCCCTGGTGGTGATCGCCTGCAGGTCGGAGCCGCCGGCTGGCTCGGTCAGCGCCATGGCCGCGCGCACCTGGCCGGTGGCCATCCGGGGCAGCAACCCGTCCTTCTGTTCCTGGGTGCCGAACAGCGTGATCAGCCGGGCGATCACGCTGTGCCCGCCCATGGCCCCGGCCAGGCTCATCCAGCCACGGGACAGCTCCTCGGTGACCAGCGCGTAGCACCGGGTCGAGACGCCGGAGCCGCCGTAGGCCTGCGGCACGGCCAGCCCGAACACGCCGAGCCGTTTCATCGCGTCGATCAGCTCGCCGGGATAGGCGCTGGCGTGCTCCAGGTCACGCGCCACCGGGAGCACGCTGCCGGCAACCCAGTCGTGCACGACCGCGACGATGTCCCGCTCGTCGGGGTCCAGATCCAGGATCGCGGGTGCTGCCATGGCTTCCCTTCGGGATCTTTAATTTCAGGGCCTTGAACGTAACGCCGCCGCCCCAGTCGCGCGAGCAATGACGGCCGGTCTCGCCGCGAGTGATGTCCAGCAGGGCGGGGTAGCCCGCCGGATCGACCCGGGCGTCGATCAGCGTGGGGCCGTCGCGGCCGAGCGCCTTGGTGAGGGCGGCCGCGAGCTGCGCCCGGTCGCCGGCCGCCGACGCGGCGGCGCCCATGGCCTCGGCGGCTGCGGCAAACGAGGTGGGGCCGTATCCGACGGCCTCGTTCCCGCCCTGGCCCGACGCCCGCTGCTTGATCTTGATGAGGCTCAGCGCGGAATCGTTGAACACGATCACGATCACCCGCAGCCCGAGCCGGACCGCGGTCTCGATCTCCATCAGCGTCATGCCGAGCCCGCCGTCCCCGGTGAACGCGATCACGGGCACACCCGGGGAGCAGAGCGCGGCGCCGATGGCCGCCGGCAGCGCGTAACCCATGGTGGCCAGGCCGCTGGAGATCAGCAGCCGCTGCGGCTCGTCCACCGGCCACAGCGGCATGACCGCGAGCATGTGCGCGCCCGAATCCACGGTGGCGATGGCCTGCGCCGGCGCGATCCCCCGGGCCGTGGTCACGACGTCTTGCGGGGTCAGCCGGCCCGGTGCGGCAACCGCAATCCAGCCGAGGCGGTCGATGACGTCCCGTTTTGCCGTGCGGCCCGCGGCCTCGGGCCAGCGATGGCCGGCCCGGTGCGCGGCCAGCACGCGGGCGGCGGCGGGCAGCGGCGCGACGATCTCGGTCCCGCCGGTGAAGTACCTGGCGGACCCGGCCGGGTACTCCGTCGCCAGGAAGGCGGGGGCCTGGTAGTCCCACGACGCCGGTATCAGCTCGACCGGGTCCACCCCCAGGCCGATGATCAGGTCGGCGGCGGCCAGCAGCGGCGACTCCATCGTGCCGCCGGTGAGCAACCCCGCCGCCTCCGCCGCGCAGTCGGGCACGATGCCCCGCGCCCGGTACGTGTGCAGGACGGGGATGCCGCTGCCGGCGAGCGCG
>JASHQP010000762.1 GCA_030039095.1 Streptosporangiaceae bacterium | reverse complement strand
CCACGCTGCTCGTGCACAAGGGCGCGGAGTTCGAGGCGGCGGGCGCCGGGATGCGGCCGATGCGCCTGCCGAGCTCGGCGACCTCGGCGCGGACCGGCGGCTCGGCGAGCACCCGCAGGCCGAAGGCCAGCGCGGCCGGGGAAATGTCGTAACGGTGCTCGATCGCCAAAGCCAGGGCGACCGCGTCCAGGTCCTCCTGGCCGAACTGCCGGTGCGGCGTGGCGGCGGCCGAGCCCGTGGCGGGGCGCAGGCCCGGGAGCAGCCCGAGAGTGTCCCGGTATCGGAGCATTCGGGGAGAAGTGCCGAGGCGCCGTGCGGCCTCCGTGATGCGCATGACGGCAAATCTAACAAAGTTCTGTCAGAAACAGCCGTTCGGGCGTGCGATCAAGGCCCCACCTCCCGTAGCGTCGGGGTGTCACCCGAGGGAACCCAAGCCTGGAGGAGTGCTCGATGCCCAGTGAAGCCGTCCCGTTCAAGGTCGCAGACTTGTCACTCGCCGAGTTCGGCCGCAAGGAGATCCGGCTCGCCGAGCACGAGATGCCCGGCCTGATGGCGGTGCGCGAGGAGTTCGCGCGCTCCCAGCCACTGCGTGGCGCCAGGGTCACCGGATCCCTGCACATGACCATCCAGACCGCGGTGCTGATCGAGACGCTGGTCGCGCTCGGCGCGCAAGTCCGGTGGGCGAGCTGCAACATCTTCTCCACCCAGGACCACGCGGCGGCGGCGGTCGCGGTGGGCCCGGACGGCACGCCGGAGGACCCGAAGGGCATCCCGGTGTTCGCCTGGAAGGGCGAGACCCTGGAGGAGTACTGGTGGTGCACCGAGCAGGCGCTCACCTGGCCCGGTGAGCCGGGCCCGAACATGCTGCTCGACGACGGCGGTGACGCCACGCTGCTGGTGCACAAGGGTGCCGAGTTCGAGGCGGCCGGCACGGTGCCCGAGCCGGCCGACGACGACCCCGAGGAGTGGCAGGTCATCCTGTCCTCGCTGCGCGCCTCGCTGGCGGCCAGCCCGGGCAAGTGGACCGCAACCGCCGCTGAGATCAGGGGCGTCACCGAGGAGACCACGACCGGGGTGCACCGCCTGTACGAGATGGCCAGGGCGGGCACGCTCAAGTTCCCGGCCATCAACGTCAACGACTCGGTGACCAAGTCGAAGTTCGACAACAAGTACGGCTGCCGGCACTCGCTGGTCGACGGGATCAACCGGGCCACCGATGTGCTGATCGGCGGCAAGGTGGCCGTGGTGTGCGGCTACGGCGACGTGGGCAAGGGCTGCACGGAGTCGCTGCGCGGCCAGGGCGCGCGGGTGATCGTCACCGAGATCGACCCGATCTGCGCGCTGCAGGCGGCGATGGACGGGTTCCAGGTCGCGCGGCTCGAGGACGTTGTCGGCACCGCGGACATCTTCGTGACCGCCACTGGCAACTACAACATCATCACCGCCGAGCACATGAGCAAGATGAAGCACCAGGCGATCGTCGGCAACATCGGCCACTTCGACAACGAGATCGACATGGCCGGGGTGGCCCGCCTGCCGGGCGTGCGCCGGACCAACATCAAGCCGCAGGTTGACGAGTGGACGTTCCCGGACGGCCACTCGGTGATCATCCTGTCCGAGGGCAGGCTGCTGAACCTGGGCAACGCCACCGGCCACCCGAGCTTCGTGATGTCGAACAGCTTCACCAACCAGGTGATCGCGCAGATCGAGCTGTTCACCAGGGGCGAGGAGTACCCGCTCGGCGTGCACGTGCTGCCCAAGCACCTGGACGAGAAGGTGGCCCGGCTGCACCTGGACGCCCTTGGCGTGCGGCTGACCACGCTCACCAAGGAGCAGGCCAGCTACATCGGTGTTCCGGTGGACGGTCCCTACAAGCCGGACCACTACCGCTACTGAGAATGCCCGGGAGCAACGGAGCTGAGCCCTCCGATCCGGGCCAGGCCGCCGTCGGCCAGTCCCGGATCGGCTGGGCCGAGCGGTCCATGCCCGTGCTCGGCCTGATCCGGGACGCGTTCGAGCGGGAGCAGCCGTTCGCCGGGCTGACCGTCGCCGCCTGCCTGCACGTCACGCCGGAGACCGCGGTGCTGGTGAACCTGCTCACAGCCGGGGGCGCGGAGCTGCACCTGGCCGCGTCCAACCCGCTCTCCACCCAGGACGACATTGCGGCGGCCCTGGCCGCCTCACCGGCGGTCAAGGTCCACGCGCGGTCCGGGGTGGACCGGCGGACCTACTACGAGCACATCCACCGAGCCCTGGATGCAGGCCCTGCGCTGGTCATCGACGACGGCTGCGACCTGGTGAACACCCTGCACACCGAGCGGCAGGAACTGCTCGCCGGCGTGCGCGGAGGCTGCGAGTCGACCACGACGGGGGTGGCGCGGCTGCGCCGGATGGCGGCCGAGGGCACGCTCGCGTTCCCGATGGTGGCCGCCGACGACTCGCGCACCAGGCGCCGGTTCGATAATTTCCTCGGCACCGGGCAGTCGGTGATCGACGGGATCCTCCGCGCCACCAACACGCTGCTGGCCGGCCAGGTGGTCGTGGTGGCCGGTTACGGGTCCTGCGGCAGCGGGATCGCCGCGCGGGCCAGGGGGCTCGGCGCCCAGGTCATCGTCACCGAGGTCGATCCCGACCGGGCCCTCGACGCTCTCATGCAGGGCTTCCGGGTGGTGCCGATGGCCGAGGCTGCGCCGCTCGGGCAGGTGTTCATCACGGCTACCGGCTCGCGGGACGTGATCGGGCCCGGGCACATGGCGACGATGCGTGACGGAGTGATCCTTGCGAACGCGGGCCACTTCGACGTCGAGGTCGACGTGCGCGGGCTGGCCGACCTCGCGGTCGCCGCCAACCCGTCTGTCCGCCCGCACGCCGATGAGTACCTGCTCGACGACGGCAGGCGGCTGATCCTGCTGGCCGAAGGGCGCGTGGTCAACCTGGTCGCTGCGGAGGGAAACCCGGCGGCGGTGATGGACCTGTCGTTCGCCGTTCAGGCGCTGGCCCTGGCCTGGCTCGGGAGCGAGGAGAGCCGGGGTGGGACGGAGAGCCGGGGTGGGACGGCGAGCCGGGGTGGGACGGCGAGCCGGGGTGGGACGGCGAGCCGGCGCGGGGACGATCAGCCGCTGGCCCCCGGGGTGCACGAGGTCCCGCCGGAGATCGACGCCCAGATCGCGGCGCTGGCGCTGGCTTCGCTGGGCACCGAGATCGACGCGCTCACGCCTGCGCAGCACGAGTACCTGGACTCCTGGCGGCAAGGCTCGTAGCGGGCCGCCGCCCTCAGCCGGTCCTGCACCACTGACAGCGATCGGGTCATGGGGAAACGCGTCAGCCGGATGAGCTGGCGCGTTTCCCCGCACTGACAGGGTTCCCCGTATTTGACCGGTGTGCTTACGCGGGAGGTGCGAAGCCGCCGCGGCCGGGCGAGTCGTGCCGGGCGGGCACGGCCGGCCCGGGCTCGCCGGGCACGCCCGGCACCGGGGCAGGGGAAGCGCCTGGGTAGGGCCGGACAGGAGCGGCGGGGTCGGGCCCACCGGGAGCGCCGGCATGGGGCCCGGCGGGTGCGGCAGGATTCGGGTCGGCGGGTGCGGCAGG
>JASHQP010000761.1 GCA_030039095.1 Streptosporangiaceae bacterium | reverse complement strand
AGCTGGTGCACTCGAAGACGTTCCTCGCCGGGGCACTGGTCCTGACGTTCTGGGTGGTCTGCGCGATCGCCGGCGGCGCGTTCCGGCCCTACAACCCGGTCGCGGGAAACCTTGCTCAGTTCAACGCGCCGCCGTCAGCCGCGCACTGGTTCGGCACCGACTCGCTCGGCCGGGACGTCCTGTCCAGGGTGATCGTGGGCGCCCGCGACATCCTCGTCATCGCGCCGCTGGCGACGCTGCTCGGAACCGTGGTCGGCACCGCGCTCGGGCTGGTCCAGGGGTACTACCGGGGGGCGGTCGACAACGTGATCGGCAGGGTGGTGGACGCCGTGCTCTCCCTGCCCGACGTGATCATCGCGTTCCTGTTCGTGGTGGCGCTCGGCCCGTCCACGCTCACCCTGATCGTGGTCATCGGGTTCGTGTTCTCCCTGATCATCGCCCGGACGGTGCGGACCGCCACACTGCAGGAACGCCAGCTGGAATACGTGGCCGCTGCGCGCCTCCGCAACGAGAACTCGGCGCGCATCATGTTCACCGAGATCCTGCCCAACGTGCTCGGGCCCGTTCTCGTCGAGTTCACGGTGCGCCTCGGGTACGCGATTTTCGCGATCGCGACGCTGTCGTTCCTCGGGTTCGGCATTCAGCCGCCGACACCGGACTGGGGGGCCGATATCGCCGCCAGCTACGGGTACCTCTCGGCCGGGTACTGGTGGGAGACCCTGTTCCCGGCCCTGGCCATCGCCTCGCTCGTGGCCGCCGTCAACCTCATCGCCGACTCCCTGGAGGCGGTGTTCATCCAGTGACTGCCGACGCGTTTTCGCACAACGGTGCCATCCCGCCAGTCCTCGATCTCGCGCAGGTGGGCGTGACGTACACGGTCCGCGGCGCCGACCGGGTCGCGGTGCGGGACGTCTCGTTCACGATCGGCCGGCGTGAATCGTTCGGGCTTGTCGGCGAGTCCGGCTGCGGCAAGTCGACGACGGCGCTGGCGATCACGCGCTACCTGCCGAGGAACGGGAGGCTGAGCTCCGGGGCCATCACAGTGAACGGCCAGGAAATCGCCGCCCTGGACGCCGAAGCCCTGCGCGCGTTCCGTGCGCGGACGGTCTCCATGGTGTACCAGGAGCCAGGCCGCGCCCTCAACCCGGCCCTGCGGGTGGGGCGCCAGGTCAGCGAGGTATACGAGCTCGCCGGGGTAGGCAGGCGCGAGGCAGCGGAGCGGGCCGGGGAGGCCTTGCGAAAGGTACAGATCTCCGACCCGTCCCGGGTGCTTCGCAGCTACCCGCACCAGCTTTCCGGCGGCATGCTGCAGCGCGTGATCGTCGCGATGGCACTGGCGGCAGAGCCATCGCTGCTCATCCTCGACGAGCCCACCACCGCCCTGGACGCCACCGTTGAGGCTGAGATCCTCGACCTCGTCGCGGCGTTGCGGGAAGAGTTCCACACGGCGATCTTGTTCATCAGCCACAACCTCGCCGTCGTCGCCAGGATGTGTGACCGCGTCGGCGTGATGTACGCCGGTGAGATGGTGGAGGAGGGCCCCGCCCAGCAGGTCTTCGAGGATCCCCGCCATCCCTACACCGTCGGCCTGCTGCGGTGCATCCCGCGCCGCGGACAGCGCAAGGACCGCGGCCGCCTCGACACCATCCCGGGCTTCCTCCCCGCGCCTGATGAAGTCACCGCCGGCTGTGTCTTCGCCCAGCGCTGCGCGCTGGCCGATTCCCGGTGCGTCACGCAGGCCCCGCCGGTGTACCAGCTGGACGCCGCCCGCAGCGTGCGCTGCTATAACCACGAGCGGGCACCGGACCTGCCGCGGGCAACCCCCGAGGAACTCCGCCTGTCCCCACCGACTGAGGCCGCCGAGCCGGTCGTCCGGCTCAGGAACGTGTCAAAGACGTTCGCTGTCCGCGGCGAGCGCGTGCAGGCCCTCGCGGGCGTGGATCTCGACGTGCGGGCTGGCGAGACGCTGGGGCTGGTCGGCGAGTCAGGCAGCGGCAAGACCACGCTGGCCCGGGTGCTCGCCGGGCTGATACCACCCGACCCTGGATCAGAGATCGAGATACAGGGCTCCGCGGCGGCGCCCACCGCGGCGCGGCGGAGCCCGGGCCAGCTGCAGGCGCTGCAGATCGTCTTCCAGAATCCCGATTCGGCGCTGAACCGGCGGCACAGCGTACGGCACCTGATCAACAGGGCACTCACCAAGCTGGCCGGCCTCAGGGGGGAACAACGCGACGCGCAGCTGCTGGATATCGTCCGCTCGGTGCGCCTGGAGCCACGCCACCTCGGCCTCCGTCCGGCTCAGCTCTCCGGCGGGCTGAAGCAACGGGTGGCCATCGCGCGCGCGTTCGCTGGGATCCCGCGGATCCTGATCTGTGACGAGCCCACCTCGGCACTGGACGTGTCCGTGCAGGCGGCGATCCTCAACCTGCTCGCGGAACTGCAGGCCGAGGAGCGGATGACCTATCTCTTCATCTCGCACGACCTGGGAGTGGTCCGGTACCTCGCCGACCGGATAGCGGTCCTGTATCTCGGCCGGGTCGTCGAACACGGGAACGCCGAACAGGTGTTCTCAGGGCCGCATCACCCATACACAGAAGCGCTCCTGTCCGCAGTGCCGAGCCTCGACGGCGTACGGCGAGAGCGCATCATCCTGACCGGGGAGCTGCCAAGCGGCGCGCATCCGCCCTCGGGATGCGTCTTCCACACCCGGTGCCCGCGCCGCCTGCCGAGCGGGATCTGCGAGTCAGAGCAACCTCCGCTGGTCGAGGCAGAGCCGGGTCACTGGCTGCGTTGCCATATCCCACTGGCTGAGTTGCGAATCCTCCAGGCCGCTCTGCCGGACGGCTGAGTACTCTGCCGTGGCAAGGTAGTCCAGCGCTCTGCTCCAGAGGCACCAAGCACCTCCACCACCCCGAGATCGGCGGCCACTTGCACCGTCACCGGGGGCTCCTGAGCGGTTCCGACGCGGCATTGCCACCGCCCCCAGTAGTGATCACCTCGCGGAGTCAGCCGCGCAGCACAGCGGGGTTCCCAAAGCTCCAGACGGAGGTAAGCGTGCGGTGGGTGAACTTCCAGCCGTCGGGGGTGCGGCATAGGCGATCCTGGTAGCTACCCGCGCCGATGTAGAGGTCTCCACCAGGCGCATCACGTCGAACGTGAGCCGCCTGGTAGTAGCAGGTGTGCTCGGCCAGGTTGCCGTCGATGCGAACCTGATGGTTGCCGAGCAGATGCTGGGTGCCATCCAGCGCGCTCAGATTGGAGCGCATCATCTCTATCACCGCAGCGGGACCGTGGATCGGGTCGATTCGGCCGGGATACTCCCAGACCGCATCGGCGGTGAACAGCGGCTGCAGCGCCCAGGTTCGCGTGTCGAGCGCGACAGAGTAGGCGACGGCCACGTCAATGATCGCGGTCCGATCCGCCAGCAACGAGGTCTCCATCATTCCTCCCGAAAGATTGCGTTCGTGCGCAGGCGCCTGAAGACCCGCAGCACGGCCTCACGATCACGACCGGTGACCCCTGCCAGCAGTCGCTCCTGAAACAGCGCGTGAGCCTGCTCGACACGTTCTGCCGTTCGCTTGCCAGCGGCGGTCAGGACCGCGAGGGTGTAGCGGTTGTCGGCAGGGTCTGGCGCTCGGCGCAGAAGCCCGTCCGATTCGAGTCGTTTCACCAGGCGGGTGATCGTGGCCCCGTCAACTCCGAGTCGCTCCCGCAGATCGCTGTGGCGTAGCTGCCCTTCTCGACTGAGCCGCACGAGCACCTGCACACGGCCAGCGCTCAACCCGACATGCTCGGCGAACGCTTGGCGCAGCGCGGCATCGGTTGACGCGAACTCGGCAAAGAACGCGTCGTCTG
This sequence comes from Streptosporangiaceae bacterium, assembly GCA_030039095.1. The sequence continues at coordinate 8,849 of JASHQP010000761.1, read as the reverse complement.
ATCGGTTCCCGGAACCCATGTGCTTGAGCATATCAACTCTTGATATCATCAAGCATATTCGCTATCCACCTTCAGCGACCAGGGGTTCCGCCCGGCGATCTCGACCCGGCAAGAGTCGAGATCGCCAGGACCCGGCGGGTCAAAAGGGGGGGCGCAGCGCGAACTGTCGCCTCGCCCGCACTCGCAGTCGTCGTCGTAGCCCCCTGCGGCGGACCAGCCGGCACGACATGTACTTGAGCACCTCGGTCGCGGCCGGCTTCCATGTATCGGACACCGCCCGAGCCGAGAGCCACGGCGATGTTCTGGCAAGTTGGGTCGGGGCTGGCGGTACCGAGCCCTCGCTGTCAGGTGAGCGACGCCAGCGACCGACAGGTCGTTGAGGCCAACAGCCTGGCCATCCGCTCAAATCCGCATCTTGGATCTCGTCAGTGGGGCTGTGATGTTTTCGAGGGTTGGAGTTGGCTGGCACAGCCCGCCGGGCTGCGTGACCACGCGATCTTGCTCGCCTGGGCCTGCGTTCGTGTGAGGTGGCCGGGCTGGAGCTGGATGACTTCGACTGGCGGGCGAGCGAGCTGGGGGCGCGCGGCAAGCGCGGCAGCGGTCGCCTTCCGCTGCCGGCCGCCGTCGGCCGCCGTCGGTGAGGCGATCGCCGCCTACCTGCGGGACGGGCGCCCCGCGGGCGGACTGCCGGGCGGTGTTTTTGACGGTGCTGGCGCCGGTGCGTGCCATCCGGGCATGCTCGGTCGGCCGCATTTTGGCCCGCGCCTGTGAGCGGACTGGCCAGCGCCCGGTGGGGCCCCATCGAGCCTGTCAAGTTGTCCTGTGTATGTTGATCTAGGTTTTAGTGGATGCAGGGGGCGAGGCCCCCTGACAGATGCCGTGGTCGATCATGTGAGTCACAGGGAATGCTCATGCGTCGGCGCTGCCGACGCCGCCGCAGGCCGGGTGGGCTGATGAGCAAAGCGCACCGAGACTGTGAGGCCACCCGTTGTCCTGGCGCTGGCGTCCAGGTGCGCGTCATGAGCGTTGGCGATGGCCTGGACGATGGCCAGCCCAAGCCCGTGCCCAGCCGCGTGCTGGGTCCGGCCGCGCTCCAGGCGCTCGAACGGCCGGAATAGCCGGGCGACTGCTTCGGCGGGGACTCGCGGACCAGAATTTCGCACGGAGATGATAGCGCCGCCCGGCGCATCGCCCGCCAAGACCTCCACCCAGCCTCCCGCCGAGTTGTACCGCAGCGCGTTGTCCACCAGGTTCGCCACCAGGCACTCGGCCAGGCCGGGGTCGCCCAGGGTGTGTGCCGGGGTGAGGTGGGCCTGGATGCGCACGTGGCACCGGTCCGCCACCTCGCGACGTGCTGCGAGCACTTCCTCGGTCACTGCGGATAGGTCAATGGGCTCCCGCCGGTCCAGGCCGCGTTCGCTGGTGGCCAGCATGAGCAGCGCTTCGATCAGGCGCTCCTGCTGCTCGCCCGATGCCAGCGCCTGCTCGCAGGCCGAGCGCAGGATGCCCGCGCTGGCGTCGGGATCGCCGAGCGCCACCTCCAGCAGGGCCCGTTCCACGGTGACCGGAGTGCGCAACTCGTGCGAGGCGTTGGCCACGAAACGCCGCTGGGACTCGAACGCCGACTCCAGACGCCCGAGCAGGCCGTCGAGTGTCGCGCCGAGTTCGGTGAATTCGTCGTCCGGTCCGGCGACAGCGAGGCGTTCGTGCAGGTTGCCAGCGGATATCTTACGTGCGGCGGCGCTCATGGTCCGCACCGGCTGCAGCACCCGGCCAGCCACGATCCAGCCGAGCACCACGGACGCGGCCGCCATGATGGCGAGCGCGACCGCCGCCCGCAGCAGCGCCTGCTGTGGGCTTAGGCCGTGCGCCTGGTACAGCCCGCGCACCTGCGCGGGCTCGGTCGGCCTGCGGGAACCGGAGAGCCCGCCGCGGGAGTCCGTCAGCCCGAGCGCGCCGCTTCCCCCCATCAGCTCGTAGGTGATCGCGAGCAGGCCCGCCCCCGAGATGATGAACATCGCGCTGTAGAACAGGGTGAGCCGCAGCCGGGCCGTTGGCCGGGGCAGGCCGAGCCAGCCGAGCATTCGGGACCCGGCGGGAAGGCGCGGCGGGCGGGCTGGGGTCGTGCTGGGACCTGGCATCACGATCCTCCGAGCCGGTAGCCGCCCTCGCGGACGGTCTCGATGACGGGCGGGTCGCCGAGCTTGGCCCGGAGCCGGTTGATCGTGGACTTGACCGTGCGGGTGAACGGGTCAGTGAACTCGTCCCACACCCGCTCCAGAAGTTCCTCGGCGGACACAGTCCTGTCGCCAGCGCCGAGCAGGTATTCCAGCACCGCGAACTCCTTGGGGCTGAGCGCTAGCCGCCGCCCGGCCCGGAACGCGACCCGGGTGCTGGGGTCGAGGGTCAGGTCGCCGCGTTCCAGCACCGGGGGCAGCGGCGGGCTGGACCGCCGGCCCAGCGCGCGGATCCGGGCCAGCAGTTCGGCGAAGTGGAACGGCTTGGACAGGTAGTCGTCGGCACCCAGGCCCAGGCCGTGCACCCGGTCCCGGACCGTGCCGGCTGCGGTCAGCATCAGCACCCGCCCCGGCGAACGGTCGGCAGCAAACCGGTGGCAGATTTCGTCGCCGTGCACCCCCGGCAGGTCCCGGTCCAGTACCACGACGTCATACGGAGTGACCGCCAGGTGCTCCAGCGCGTCGTTCCCGTCCAGGGCGACGTCGACGGCCAGGCCCTCGCGGCGCAGCCCGGCCGCGATCGTCGCGGCCAGGACCTCGTGATCCTCAACGACCAGCACCCTCATGTGTCCTCGCGATCCTTCTCAGCGGCGTGCTGCCCCGGCGGCGACCAGCGCTGGCACACCATCCTGTGCATGACGATGCCAGGCGGCCGGTCACAGCCAGGTAACAGCTTTGGTGTCCGGGCTGTGACCGCCGATTGGCGAACCTGCTGCACGACACAATCCGTCGGCCAGGAGAGGAACACGACATGAGACAGAACGATGCCCGCGACAGCGACTCCCATCGGCGGTTGCGGTGCCGGCCGCGCCGGGCTGTTCTGGCAGTCGTGGCGCTCGTCAGCCTCGCGCTGCTGGCCGCCGCCTGCTCGGGCAGCTCAGGCAGTCCCGGAGCGAGCGGAAGCCCGGGGGCATCGCCGGGCAACTCCACGACCGGTGATCTCGCGTATGCCCAGTGCATGCGCGCGCACGGGATCACCAACTTCCCCGACCCCAGCAGCACTGGCGGTATCAGCATCAGCGCCAACAGCGGGATCAACGTGAACTCATCTCAGTACCTGGCGGCCAGCAAGGCATGCCAATCGAAGCTCGGCGGCCAGCAGAGCCAGGCGCAGCAGTATCAGGACTACGATGCCGAGCTCAAATACGCCCACTGCATGCAGTCGCGCGGAGTGGGCATCCCCGACCCCGTGGCTCCCGGGGCGAGCGGCTCTAACAGCCAAAGCAACTCTTCGCCCGGCTCGTCGGGTACGTCCAGCGGCAACGGCGTCAATCCGAACTCGCCGCAGTTCATCGCCGCGAACAAGGCCTGCCAGCACTACTTGCCGAGCGGACAGGGACCATCGCTTGGCAGCGGCGGTGGGTCGTGAAGCCCGCCACGCCGCAGGCGCCCACCGAGCTCGAGAACCGGGTCACAGGCAGGCGCCGACGGCGGCCCCGCCGGCGAGCAGCGATCGCCGCCGGGGTGGCCGCCATCCTCGCGGTCGGCGGCGCCGCGGTCGCGCTGGAACGCCCGTTCCGTGGTGCCGGCCAGGCAGGCACCCCGACCGCCAGCAGCGAGTACCCGAGCGCGCTGTACACCGTGACCCGCCAGCCACTAGCGTCGCAGACCCAGGTCAGTGCCACGCTGGGATATGCCGACAGCTACGGCGTGACTGGGCAGGGCGGCGGCACGATCACCTGGCTGCCATCCGCCGGCCGGGTGATCCGCCAGGGCCGAGTCCTGTACCGCGTCGGCAACGGCACCCCGGTGTTCCTGCTGTACGGGTCGGTGCCGATGTGGCGGACCCTTTCGGAGGGGCTCACCGGCCAGGACGTCCGGCAACTCAATCGCGACCTGGTGGCGCTCGGCTACGCGAGCCGGTCCGAGCTGGATCCGGACTCGGACTACTTCAGCGGCCAGACCGCGTACGCACTGGAGCTGCTGCAAGCCCACCTGGGCCTGAACCAGACCGGGAGCCTGTCCCAGAGCCAGGCGGTATTCCTGCCGTCGGCGATCAGGGTCACGTCGGTGACCGGAAGCCTGGGCGGCCCGGCAGACGGGACGGTGCTGCAGGCCAGCTCGACCCAGCGGATCGTGACCGTTGACCTCGAGGCGACCGAGGAGTCGAGCGTCCAGGTCGGGAACAAGGTCGTTATCACCCTGCCCGACGGGCAGACCACGCCCGGTGTCGTCTCCTCGGTGGGCACGGTCGCCACCACACCGTCCGGCGGCGGCACCCCCACCATCACCGTCGAGGTGACCCCATCCGATCCGGCTGCCACCGGCGGGCTGGACCAAGCGCCGGTCGAGGTGTCCATCACCACCGCGAGCGTGGCGGACGCCCTGGTCGTGCCCGTCGACGCGCTGCTCGCCGAGCCCGGTGGGAGCTACGCGGTCGAGGAGGCCACGGCGCACGGCGGCCGGAGGCTGGTTGCGGTATCCCTCGGGCTTTTCGATGATGCTGACGGGATGGTCCAGGTCACCGGCTCCGGCCTGGCCGCCGGGCAACGTGTCGTGGTGCCCTCGCTATGAGCGCCGCACCGCACCCGGCCGGCGCGCCGACCCCCGTTCCGGTCCTGGAACTGGAGTCGGTCAGCAAGATCTACCCCAGCCAGCCGCCCGTCACCGCGCTGCGCGGGGTGAGCCTCACGGTCTACCCAGGGGAACTGGCGGCGGTGGTCGGCCCGTCGGGGTCGGGCAAGACCACGCTGCTGCATCTGATGGGCACGCTGGACCGGCCCAGCGGCGGGATCGTCCGCGTCACCGGGCTGGACACCGCCGCGCTGCCGGACCGGGGCCTGGCCGCGCTGCGCGCGGTATCGATCGGCTTTGTGTTCCAGCAGTTCTTCCTGAACGAGCACGCCACCGCCCTGGACAACGTCGCCGACGGGCTGCTGTACGCGGGCGCCAACCTGGCCGAGCGGCGCGAACAGGCGCTCAGCGCACTTCGCATGGTTGGTCTCGCGGAGCGCCCGTACGCCCGCCCGACGCAGCTGTCCGGCGGCCAGCGGCAGCGGGTGGCGATCGCCCGGGCCCTGGTGGGCTCGCCAGCCATCGTGCTGGCCGACGAGCCGACCGGCAACCTCGACTCGGCGGCCGGCGCGTCGCTGCTGGCTCTGCTGGAGCAACTGAACAGGGCCGGAACCACGATCATCGTGATCACCCATGACCAGGCTATCGCCATGCGGATGCCCCGGCAGATCGACATGCTCGACGGCCGGATCATTGCCGACACCGCCCGTGCGGCGCAACCCGGTTCCTGAGAAGGAGGCACATCATGACCACCGCCGCTGTGCCGGCCGCCGGCCGGCTGCGGTCCGCCGACCTGGCCCGCCTGGCGAGCGCCGGCCTGCGCACCCGCAAGCTCAGGGCCTCTCTGTCCGCGCTGGGCATCGCGATCGGCGTGGCCGCGATCGTGGCCGTGCTCGGCCTTTCTTCGTCGTCGTCGGCTGGGCTGCTCGCCGAGATCAGCAAGCTCGGCACCAATCTGCTGACGGTGACCGAAGGCCAGAACTTCGCGGGCCAGACAGTCGAACTGCCGGATGCGGCGCCTTCGATGATCGGCCGGATGGCGGCCGTGACCGCCGTCCAGTACACGGGCAGCGTCGACGCAGACGCCTACCGAAGCCCGCTGATTCCGTCGATCCAGACCAACTCGCTGTCGGTGCAGGCGGCCAGCCTCGGCTTGCCGACTGCGCTGGCCACCAGCGTCTACGAGGGTCACTACCTGAACACCGCGACCGAGCGCGCGCCGGTCGCCGTGCTCGGCGCGGCCGCGGCGCAGCGGCTGGGCATCGACCGGGTCTTCGCCGGAGAGCGGATCTGGCTCGGCGGCCAGTGGTTCTACGTGGCCGGGATCCTGAACCCGGTGGTACTGGATCCGGATATCGACAGCTCGGTTCTGGTTGGGTTCCCTGCCGCCGAAAAGTACCTCGGCTTCGACGGGCATCCCGCCACGATCTACGTCCGGGCCCGGACCAGCCAGGTCAACGCTGTCGACAGCCTGCTCGCCGACCAGGCCAACCCGCAGAACCCCGAGGAGGTCGACGTCTCCCAGCCCTCGGCGGCGCTGGTGGCCCAAGCTGACGCCCAGGGCGCGTTCGACGACTTGTTCCTCGGCCTCGGCGCGGTCGCCCTGCTGGTCGGCGCCATCGGGGTGGCCAACATCATGGTGATCTCCGTGCTGGAGCGGCGCAGCGAGATCGGGCTGCGCCGTGCCCTGGGCGCCACCAGGGGGCACATCCGGATCCAGTTCCTTTCCGAGGCCATCCTGCTCGCCCTGCTCGGCGGTGCGGTCGGGGTCGGCGCAGGGGCCCTGGCAACCGCCATTTACGCCAACGCCAAGGGCTGGATGGTCGTTATCCCCGCCCTGGCCTGGGCCGGCGGGCTCGCCGCCGCGTTGCTCATCGGCGCCCTTGCCGGTCTGCTCCCCGCGCTGCGGGCTGCCCGCCTGTCCCCCACCGAAGCGCTGTGGACGATCTGACCGGGCAGCGAACTCGCGGCCCGAATTACCAAAAATCGCAGATGCAAACAAAGGAGATCCGGTCAATGAAGCTTATGCCTCTCTCAACGCCTGGCTGCGGTTGCCGTGACCGTTGCGGCCACGGCAACCGCGGCGGCCCGTGCCGGTTACGCCGGGACGCCGTCCAGTGCCGCCGTCCCGCCCGCCTGTCAGGCTCCGCAGCCTCCGCTGCCCACCCTCGACGCTCAGCCACCATTTCCGCGTGCTGAGGGAGGCCGGAGCCATCCGACAGCGTGAGGATGGCAACCGGCGCTGGACCTCACTGCGCCACGATGACCTAGCGGAGCGCTTCCCCGGGCTGCTCGACCAGATCGTGGGTCACTACGAGGCCTTGGCGAGCGGCCGCTCGCGTCGTTCACGATCACCGATGCCACCGGCAAGGTGGTCGGTGTTCTCCACGACGAGGAGGGGTCCCCGTCCCCGCCGGACTCGCAGTGCAGCCTGGGCACAACTCTGCGGCACCGCAGCAGCTGCAGACTGAGCCGCAACGGGCCGAAAAGGGCTGTTCCAGCGAGCCTGTCGAGCGCCTTCTCACGACCGAAAACTTCCAGAGAACGTTCCCGAGACGGCACCACAAGATGGCCACGACTGTGATGCAGCCACTGATTCACCTGCTCCACGGTGTGTAGCTGCGATCGCGTGAGGCCAGCGTGCGGCACACAGGCGAGCGGCGGGTGCCACACCACTGGCCTGCGCGGCTCGGGAGGAGGGGAAGCCGGCGGCAGGGTAAGGAATCTCGGCAGTGCCGGAATCTCCGAATGGTCGTAGGAACGCGCTGCGGGTAGTTCGGCCACCTCCGCGGCGGCGAGCTCAGTGATCAGCTCGGACAGGATTCGCCTCCGCTGGATGTCCAACCGTGATGAGGGGGCGATCTGGCCAAGCAGCTCCCATAGCTCAGCGAGCTGCACACGCCGACGCGGCCAGGCAGCGAGGCAGTCCGCAATCCGCTGTGCGAGGGCAGACAACCTGACCTCGGTCCTGTTCACGATGCCTGATCGTGTGCGCGGACGAGCAGGCGGCTGGCAGTCAGGACGCCTGTGTCATCCGCGATCGCGTCTGGCAGTCGTCTTCGGATCTCGTCATCCACCCTCAGGTACTTCATCCCTGCTCTCAGGTCGGCATCGTTGCGCAGCCGGATGATCAGCGGGAAGACACCCAGCGCGTTGAGATCGAAGATCCCCGTCGTATACACGAGCTGCACGCCGAGCTTCCTGGCAACCGTCAGTTGCAGCTCAAGCAGGTAGCCCGCCGAGGCCCGACCTATCGGGTTGTCCAGGAACAGCACCCCCGCGTGCTGCCGCTCTGCATGACCACGCTCGCCGGCCCGAAGCCACGCCATTGTGCAGTAGAGGATGATCGCTGCGGTCAGCAGCTGACCGCCGGAGAAAACATCGCTGATCTCCCCGACCCGCACCCGTTCGTCGCGCAGCACCGCATCGGGCTTGAGCATCTCCACCCGGACACCCTTGGGCCGGTCCGGCGCACTTCTGCCGCTGCACCGTCCAGGAGCCGGATCGCCTGTGACACCGTCTCCCGGACCTGATCACGGCAGACCCGTGCGGCATCCGCGGTCCCCGCGAACCCCTCAGCATCCTCGTCTGATCCTGGCGCGACGATGCCCAGCAACGACTCGCCGATGGCAGCCCTGAAGGCGCCGAATGGATTAGCGCGTACCGGCGCTGGGCTTCCTGACCGCGAGCGGATGAGCGAGTGATCAAGGAAATCGGGCAGCCCGCAGAAGTCTCCCCGCTGTCAGGCGGCCCGCTGGTGCTGGCCGAGGGGTTGGGTACTCGTGCAGGGCTTGCCGACCGGGGTGGCTGGTTGCAGACTTGCGTGGTGGGCCTGACCAGGGGCGATCGGTGAGCCAGGAATGGGGGATGAGACGGTTATCCGGACGCCGGATCAGCGGGTGCGGGTATTCGTGAGTTCCACGCTGGGTGAGCTGGCCGAGGAGCGGCGGGCCGTTTCTCGTGCGATTTCGGCGCTGCGGCTGACCCCGGTGATGTTCGAGGCGGGGGCCCGGCCGTATCCGCCGGCCGAGGTGTACCGGGCTTACCTGGGGCAAGCTGATGTGTTCATCGGCTTGTACTGGCAGCGGTACGGGCAGT
>JASHQP010000071.1 GCA_030039095.1 Streptosporangiaceae bacterium | reverse complement strand
GCGTTCAGGGCTCCTGATGGGGCTGCGATCGCGGGCGGCCACCGACCCGCATCACGATCTCGGTGGCGAGGTCCCGGAGCTTCATGTTCCGGTTGTTCGAGGCCCGGCTCAGCGTCGCGAACGCCTGGTCTGCGTCGCATCGTGATTCGGCCATCACAATCCCGATCGCCTGATCGATCACGGCCCTCGAGCGGAGCGCGTGTTCGAGCTGTGCGGCCAGGTCCCGGGCCTCGGCGTACCGGCCTACCACGACGATGGCGGCCGAGGCCGGCACCGTGAACAGCGAGATCAGGTCCTCGTCCAGCTGGCTGAAGCCGTCGGCATCGTGGCTGGACAGATTCAGCGCCCCAAGGCGCCGGCCCGCCAGGCCGAGGCCGGCGGACAGGTAGCTGTGCAGCCCCATCTCCTCGGCCAGGCTGGTGAACTCCGGCCAGCGTTGCTCGGCCTCATGCAGGCTCCACCGGTTGACCTGCTGCCGCCGCGCAGCATCCAGGCACGGGCCGTCGTTCAGCACATACTGACGACGGTCCAGCTCGTACGTGTTTTCGTCGGTGGCCGCGATCGTGCTGGGCTGGTCCTTTGCGTCGAGCACCGTCACGCTAGCGGCGTGGCAGCCCGGGATCGAGCGCAGGGCGAGCGTGAGGATGCTGCCCAGCGTGTCGCGGACCGACTCGTTCTCAGTCAGCGTCCTGGCCAATTCGGTCAGGGACTCGACGAGATCTTCGTACCGTCCGCTCAGCATGGAGGCGGGCGCTGGGTCGTGGGTTACCATACCCAATCCCTCTGATCCATCCGGTTGCTGCTAATCCCTCTCCGCTCGGCTCAGGGGCTGGCCAGTGCGTACAGCCCCGGGCCAGGGTAGGAGCTTGACGGCGGAAAGGCGAAAGAGCCGGAGAAACCGGAACGCTGACCCGGTGAGCCGGCTTTCTGGGCATGGCTAGCTCCCACTGCCACGAAGGACATCAGGTAGCCTCGCTGCCGGACCACGTATCGCGGGCTGCGCCGCGCGCTTGACAGTATGGCCGAGCGGTCTTGCCCCGGTCAAAGCAGCGAGCCGGAGCCCCGCTGAGCAGTGGTCAGGCCGGGTACCTGGTCCCAGGCTGGGCCGCCACCTCCTGATCGTGGCTGCTCGGGATCTGCAGCTGGATCGTCGAGCCCGCGGCGTCGGACCTGATGTCCATCCAGTCGCAGATCTGGTTCGCCAGCCACAGGCCGTCGCCATCGCCCGGCATCAGTTCGGCCGGCCGCAGGCCAAGAAATGGATCGCCGATGCTGGCGCCGGGCTGGCGGAAATCGCAGACGATGGCTCCCGGCTGTTCCCAGGTCCGCACGGTGGCGCTGGCTGGCCACTGGCTCTTCAGGTACGCGCCGACCTCGCTCACGGCGAGCACCAGCATGTCGGCGCGGTCGCCGGTCACGCCGTGTGCGTCCGCGCTGCCGACGACGAACCGGCGAAGGCCCCGCAGGTCCCCGTCGAAGCCGAAGGTCTGCGCGCCGTCCGGCGGCTGCGCCAGCGGCCTGGTGTCACAGGACCGCGCGAACGCCGCCGGGGGCCCAGTGCTCGAATGCTTCCTCGGCGCGGCTCACCAGGACACGCTCCCGGGCTGGCCGCCGGCCCGGGGATCAGGTGATCCCGGTGACTCGTCCACGGCAAGCCCTGGCGTGGAGTCCCAGCCGACGATCCGCAGCACGGTTGCGAGCTGGGGCGGGACCTCGTGCAGCACCACCCGCCGGGTGTCGCCCTCGCCGTTGCAGTCGGCGCCGCCGCGATCGGCCCCGGTCACGCAGACGATGGCCCGCAGCCCCGCAAGATCGCAGTAACTCACCCCGCCAAGGCTGACGTGGACCTCGGCCGGCCCGTGCGCGACCCTGCCCAGCGCGCCGACCAGCCCGTCGTAGGTGGCCTCGTCGATCTCACCAGCGATGGCCAGGCCGGGCGGGTCGTCCGTGTTGGTGATCCGCAGGACTCCGTCGTCGTAGACGGCGCAGTCGTTCGTCATCTCGGATCATCGCCCCTCGGGCAGGTCAGCGGCTGATACCCCCGCCGGAGCACACCGCGCAGCGGTGGGGCGGGGCGGGCACGGATTCGGAAGGCCCCTCGATGTCCTCGCTGCTAGAATTTTCAAACTATACCTGCGGCGGGGCCGGTAGGGCGCCACAAAGACGGCGCAAAGGAAGTCCCGGGTCGTGCAGCGATGCTGGGGCGCTCCTGGAGGGGATTTGATGCCTCCTCTCGGTGGCTGGCTTGCTGCTGCATTTCTGGCGATCCCGCTGGCTCGGTGCCCCCGCGACGGACCCAGTGGCCACGGGCTGGCCGGGTGCTCTTTCCGGCTGGCCGGGGGCTGGGTGCCTGATGGGACGTGAGATGGCCTGGGCCGCTGCTGATGGTGAGGTGGATGTGGGTTCCGCGGAGGCGGGGCTGACGGTGCTGCTGGAGGCGTGTGAGCGGGCGGTGGAGGAGCTGGGGTCGGCGGTTCCTCCGGCGCAGATGCGGGCGCTGCTGATTGTCGGGAGTTCGGGGGGCCTGAATCTGAGCCGGCTGGCGGGGGCGCTGGGGGCGTCGGCGTCGGCGGCGTCCCGGTTGTGTGACCGGATGGTGGCGGCGGGGTTGCTGACGCGGGATCGGGCGGCGGCGTCGCGGCGGGAGATTGTTCTGGTTCCGACGGAGTCGGGGCGGCGGCTGGCGGAGTGGGTGCGGGGGCGGCGGCGGGCTGCTTTGGGTGAGGTGCTGGCGGCGATGACGCCGGATGGGCGTGAGGCGCTGGCGCACGGGCTCGCCGAACTGGCCGGCGCCGAAGGCTTCTAGCCGCCCAGCCGGCTGGCCCCGCCCGGCGCCGCTCCGGCACGGTCATCCATCGGGAGTCCGCGGTGACAGGCGTGGGCAGCGGCGCCTTTACCATTCTGTGACTTAGGGGTTGCGCCGACGCGCTCGGCGTGAGAGTCTTTCCTCATGGAAACACTTTCTATGGAGAAAGTATCCGAGGAGCGGGACTCGGTGAAGGCGGCCGCGCCGACCGGCCGGGCCCTCGCGGACCTGGACGGTCTCGAGGACCGGGAGCTGCTCCGGATCGTTCGGTCGCAACCGCTGGACAGCCCGCGGCGGGCGGCGGCGTGCGAGCTCCTCGTGGCGAGGCACCGGAACCTGGTGCGCTCCTGCGTGCAGCGGTACAAGCGCTCGCCGGAGCCCGCCGAGGACCTGATGCAGGTCGGCTACGTCGGCCTGCTGAAGGCGATCAACAACTTTGACCCGGAGCTCGGCGGCAGCCTGGCGGCCTACGCCCAGCCGTGCATTTCCGGTGAGATCAAACGGCATTTCCGGGACAAGCGCTGGCAGGTGCACGTCGAGCGGTCGATGCAGGAACTGGTGCTGCAGGTCCGCGAGGCGACCCGGCAGCTCACCCAGCAGCTCGGCCACCAGCCCGGCGACGCCGAGCTCATCGAGCACCTGGGCATCAGCGCGGCCGACCTGCGCGAGGCCCGCCGGGCCGACATGGTCTTCCAGCCGGCGTCGCTCGACGCGCCGCTGGCCGGCCGACCCGACGCGGCCAGCCTGGCCGAAGTGCTCGGCGAGGAAGACCCTGAGGTCGAGCACACGCTGGACATGGAATCGGTCGCCGCACACTGGGGCGAGCTGCCGCGCCGCGAGCAGAAGATCCTGCTGCTGCGGTTCTACGGCGACATGACCCAGGCCGAGATCGGCCAGCAGCTGGGCATCTCGCAGATGCACGTATCCCGGCTCCTTGCCCACGCCCTCGGCCACCTGCGGCAGCGCCTCCTTGACACCACTCAGACCAGCCTGGCGCGCGCCAGCTAGGCTGCACCGCTGGCGGACGGGTGGTCCCGCCCCCCCTTCCAGGACCACCCGCCCGCCAGCCACCCCCGCCGGGACGCGAATCGGGCGGGCATCCCGCCACCCCCGGCTCGTTACTGCGAACCCCGCCGCGCACGGAGCGCGCCATGACGACGCTGTGCCTCATCGGCGGGGATACCAATGATCGCGGCGATGACATCCCAGCCCAGGTCCACCCGCTGTGCCGCGTCCAGCAGGTCGGCTTCCAGGCCGTCCAGATACAGCCGCAGGTCGCTGAGCACAACGAGGGCAGCCCCGACGTCGAGAACGCCGGCGGGGCACGCGGCGTCATCGGACGCGGAGTCGATCACCGAATGAATTGCCAGGATGTCCTCAGCGTGGTGAACCGGCCCCTCGTCGGCCAGCCGGCCGGCGCTGAGCATCCGGTGCGCGGCGATCCTGAGCCGCGCGCTGTCGACGACAGCGGGATCGGGTACCGGGAGCGCGCCCGGGCGCGGGGCCGTGAGCACGTCGGCGGGGACGCTCGTGCACGCACCGGCGGACTGTGGCCCGGCCGAGTCCGGCGTGAGCCCGCCAACGGCCTGATCTTCGAGCATGCTGGCTCCGGATGTCACGAAGACACTCCTAGCCACCCTGCCGGACTAGATATGGCGCGGTTCCCGCGCCTGAGACAGTATTACCGGTCCGGCGCTCCGGGGTCAACGTGACGGATGGGACGCCAATTTTCGCGGCGGTGTGTCCGAAAACCGCCGCCCGTTGGCGCGGGTCTAAACTCGGTGCGGCGGCGGGCTCGTTGTGGCCTGGCTGCAAAATCGCGTTAGGAATCGGCGATATCGGGCAGCGGCTAATCATGACCGAATCACGTCTCAGCAACGGAAGCCTGCTGAGCGCGGTCGGGCTCGGGCCGCGGCATCCGGCTGGCCGGGGGCTGGGTGCCTGATGGGACGTGAGATGGCCTGGGCCGCTGCTGATGGTGAGGTGGATGTGGGTTCCGCGGAGGCGGGGCTGACGGTGCTGCTGGAGGCGTGTGAGCGGGCGGTGGAGGAGCTGGGGTCGGCGGTTCCTCCGGCGCAGATGCGGGCGCTGCTGATTGTCGGGA
>JASHQP010000760.1 GCA_030039095.1 Streptosporangiaceae bacterium | reverse complement strand
CGCGTTCCATCGCGGCGAATACCACCGGCTGCGCGTCGGCCCGTACCGGGTGGCGTACATGGTTGACGCCGATGTCATCACGATAAGCCGCGTCGAACGCGTGGCCTGAGCAGCGCAGTCAGGCCAGCCAGCAACGCCCGAGGGACCCCGGGCACGCCCCGGCAGCACCCGTCGGGCAAGCCCCGGGGTTATTGCCTCGCCACAAATCGAGTGGGTCTGTTATTGTGGATTTCACCTGGAGTGATTTGATCGACAGCTTGGCGACCAGGACAAAAACGCCTAAAGAGTCACGCGCCACGATCCGCGCGTCTCTTGGGTTCTCGGTGACGGAGGAGCGCGACGGTGGCGAGTGCTGACGCAATCAGGGACCTGCTCGACCAGCGGATCCTGGTGCTGGACGGCGCCTGGGGCACGATGCTGCAGGGCGCCGGGCTGCGGCCCGAGGACTACCGCGGGGACCGGTTCCGCGACCACGCGAGGGACCTCGCCGGCGACCCTGACCTGCTGAACCTGACCCGCCCCGACGTCGTGCTCGAGATCCACCGCCGGTACCTGGCCGCGGGCGCGGACATCACGACCACCAACACGTTCACCGCCACCAGGATCGGGCAGGCCGACTACGGCCTCGAGGGCCTGGTCGGTGAGATGAACCTGGCCGGGGCACGGCTGGCACGCCAGGCGGCCGACGAGGCCGGCGGCCGGCTGGTGGCCGGCTCGGTCGGGCCGCTGAACGTCACGCTGTCGCTGTCGCCCCGGGTGGACGACCCGGCGTACCGCACCGTGTCCTTCGGCCAGGTCAAGGACGCGTACGCGGAGCAGATCGCGGCGCTGGCCGAGGGCGGCGTCGACCTGCTGCTGATCGAGACGATCTTCGACACGCTGAACGCCAAGGCGGCGATCGCGGCCGCCCGCCAGGTGGCACCGGACCTGCCGCTGTGGATCTCGGTCGCGATCGTGGACCTGAGCGGGCGAACCCTGTCCGGCCAGACCGTGGAGGCGTTCTGGACCTCGGTCGAGCACGCGGCCCCGCTGCTCGTCGGCGTGAACTGCTCGCTCGGCGCGGCGGAGATGCGGCCGCACGTCACGGAGATGTCCCGGCTGGCGCACACGTACGTGAGCTGCCACCCGAACGCGGGCCTGCCGAACGCGTTCGGCGGCTACGACGAGGAGCCGGAGCAGACCGCAGAACTGCTGCGCGGCTTCGCCGAGGCGGGCATGGTCAACGTCGTCGGCGGCTGCTGCGGCACCGGCCCGGCGCACATCGAGCAGATCGCCCGCGCGGTCGACGGCCTGCCGCCGCGCCAGGCCCCGGCCCGCGGCAAGCGCTCTCGGTTCAGCGGGCTCGAGCCGTTCGAGATCGGGCCGGACACCGGGTTCGCGCTGATCGGCGAGCGCACCAATGTGTCCGGCTCGGCCCGGTTCCGCCGCCTCGTCGAGGCAGGCGACTACCAGGCCGCCGCGGACGTGGCGATCCAGCAGGTGCGCGGCGGCGCGAACCTGCTCGACGTGAACATGGACGCCGACCTGCTGGACGGCGAGCAGGCGATGACCGCGTTCCTCAACCTCATCGCCACCGAGCCCGAAGTCGCCCGGATCCCGGTCATGATCGACAGCTCGCGGTGGAGTGTGCTGGAGGCCGGGCTGAAGTGCGTCCAGGGCAAGGGCGTGGTGAACTCGATCAGCCTCAAGGAGGGCGAGGAGGCGTTCCTGGCGCAGGCCCGCCGGATCCGTGACTACGGCGCGGCCGTGGTCGTGATGGCCTTCGACGAGCAGGGGCAGGCCGACACCGTCGAGCGCAAGGTCGCGATCTGCGGCCGCGCCTACGACCTGCTGACCCGTGAGGCGGGCTTCGAGCCGCGGGACATCATCTTCGACCCCAACGTGCTGGCCGTGGCCACCGGGATGGAGGAGCACAACGGGTACGCCAAGGCGTTCATCGACGCGCTGCCGCTGATCAAGGAGCGCTGCCCGGGCGTGCACACCTCCGGCGGGATCTCCAACCTGTCGTTCTCGTTCCGGGGCAACGACGTGGTGCGCGAGGCCATGCACTCCGCGTTCCTGTTCCACGCGATCCGGGCCGGCCTGGACATGGGCATCGTGAACGCCGGCCAGCTCGCGGTGTACCAGGACCTCCCCGCGGACCTGCTCGAGCTCGTCGAGGACGTGATCTTCGACCGGCGCCCGGACGCCACCGACCGGCTGATCGCGTTCGCCGAGACCGTCAAGGGCAGCGGCACCAAGCGGGAAGTCGACCTGTCCTGGCGCGAGGCACCGGTCGAGAAGCGGCTGGCGCACGCGCTCGTGCACGGCATCGTCGACTTCATCGAGGCCGACACCGAGGAGGCCCGGCAGGCAGCGGACCGCCCGCTGGACGTGATCGAGGGCCCGCTGATGGACGGCATGAAGATCGTGGGCGACCTGTTCGGCTCGGGCAACATGTTCCTGCCGCAGGTGGTGAAAAGCGCCCGGGCGATGAAGCGCTCGGTGGCCTACCTCGAGCCGTTCATGGAGGCGGAAAAGCAGCGCGACGGTGGCGGCCGGGCACAGGGCAAGATCGTGCTGGCCACCGTCAAGGGAGACGTGCACGACATCGGCAAGAACATCGTCGGGGTGGTGCTGGCCTGCAACAACTACGAGGTGATCGACCTGGGCGTGATGGTGCCTGCCGGGAAGATCCTCGACACCGCGGTCGCCGAGGGCGCCAGCGCGGTCGGGCTCTCCGGGCTGATCACGCCGTCGCTCGACGAGATGGTCACGGTCGCGGCCGAGATGCAGCGCCGTGGCCTGAACCTGCCGCTGCTGATCGGCGGGGCCACGACCTCGCGGCAGCACACCGCGGTGCGGATCGCGCCCGCCTACGATCGTCCGACCGTGCACGTGCTCGACGCGTCCCGGGTCGTCGGCGTGGTTTCCGACCTGCTCGACCCGGGCCGGGCCGAGGACCTGGACCGCCGCAACCGCGACGAGCAGGACCGGCTGCGGCAGGAGCACGCCGCCCGCCAGCGGCGCCCGATGCTGCCGCTGGCGCAGGCCAGGGAAAACCGCGAGCGGGTCGAGTTCAGCGATCTTCCGGTGCCCGCGTTCACCGGCACCCGGGTGGTGGCCCCGGACCTTCAGTCCCTCCGCGAGCTCATCGACTGGCAGTTCCTGTTCTCGGCCTGGGAACTGAAAGGGAAATTCCCGAAGATCCTTGAACGCGACGAGGCGCGCGAACTCTACGAGGATGCGCTGGTCTTGCTGGATGAGATCATGGCGGGCGGGCTGCTGCGGCCGAGTGGCGTCTACGGGTTCTGGCCGGCGCACGCCGAAGGCGACGACGCCGTCGTCGACGGCGGCCCGCGGTTCCCGATGCTGCGCCAGCAGGCGGCGCGCAACGACCAGCGCCCCAACCACTGCCTGGCCGACTACCTGGCCCCGGCCGGTGACCACCTCGGGGCGTTCGCCGTGTGCGTGCACGGCGCGCAGGAACTCGCGGCCCGTTACGAGCAGCAGCGCGACGACTATCGCGCGATCATGGTGAAGGCGCTGGCCGACCGGTTCGCCGAGGCGTCGGCGGAGTACGTGCACCGGCTGGCCCGGCGCACGTGGTACGCGCCGGAGGAGGATCTGCCCGTCGAGGACCTGCACGCGGAGCGGTTCCGCGGGATCAGGCCCGCGTTCGGCTACCCGGCCTCCCCGGATCACTCGGAGAAGGTCAAGCTCGTCCGTTTGCTGGACGTCGGCAGCCTGGGCATGGAGCTCACC
>JASHQP010000070.1 GCA_030039095.1 Streptosporangiaceae bacterium | reverse complement strand
TTGCGCGCCGCGGGGCTGACCAGGCGCCGCGCCCGGCGCGCTGGGGTGCCCGGCGCGGCCCGCCTGCCCAGGCGGTTCGTGCTCGGCGTGACCCCGGTGGTGAGCGGGCAGAGCGCGCAGACGGGGAGGCCGCAGTGAACGGCGGACCGCTGCTCGAGGTCAGCGGGCTGTGCGTGGACTACGGCGCCGGCCCGGGCGCGGTGCACGCCGTGGTCGACGCCGACCTGGTGCTGCACCGCGGCGAGGTGCTCGGCCTGGCCGGGGAGAGCGGCAGCGGCAAGTCCACCCTCGCCTACGCGGTCACGCGGCTGCTCCGGGCACCCGGCATGATCACCGGCGGCAGCGTGAGCTATCACCGGGAGCCCGGCCAGGCGGTGGACCTGCTGGCCGCCGGTGAGGGGGACCTTCGGGTGCTGCGCTGGTCCCAGATCTCCGTGGTCATGCAGAGCGCGATGAACGCGCTCAACCCGGTGCTGTCGATCGGATCGCAGCTCACCGACGTGCTGCGGGCGCACAGGCCGGCCATGGGCAAGGCCGAGCGCCGGGCCCGTGCGGCGCAACTGCTGGCGATGGTCGGTATCACGGCCGACCGGCTCGGCAGCTACCAGCACGAGCTGTCCGGCGGCATGCGGCAGCGGGTCATGATCGCCATGGCGCTGGCGCTCGAGCCGCAGATAGTGATCATGGACGAGCCCACCACCGCGCTCGACGTGGTGACCCAGCGCGAGATCCTCGAGGAGCTGACGGCGCTGCGCGAACGGCTCGACTTCGCGGTGCTGTTCATCACCCACGACCTGTCGCTGCTGGTCGAGATCGCGGACTCGATCGCGGTGATGTACGCGGGCCGGCTGGTCGAGCGCGCGGGCGCGGGCGCGCTGCTGCGCGCCCCCCGGCATCCGTACAGCCTCGGGCTGCTCAGCTCGTTCCCGGCGCTGCACGGGCCGCGGCAGCACCTGACCGGCATCCCGGGATCACCGCCGGACCTGCGGCAGCTGCCGTCCGGGTGCGTGTTCCACCCGCGCTGCGGCTACGCGATGGACCGCTGCCTCACCCAGGCACCGCAACTGCTGCCGCTGGCCGAGAGCGACGCCGCGGGGCCGCAACGTGCCGCCGCTTGCTGGCTGCACGACGGATCGACGGCCGCACCGCCGGAACTCTCGGCGCCGAGCCTGGCCGGGAGCCAGCCATGACGCAGATCCAGAACATCTCGCAGCCGCCCACGACATCGGCTCCGCCGCTGGAAGCACGGGGCCTGACCAAGCACTTCGCCGTCCACGGTGGGACAGGTAGGGCAAGCGGGGCTGGCGGCGCGCGGGGGTTCCGCGCGCGGGCGCAGAGCGGCAGCCTGTGGCGGCCTGCCCGGGCCGGGCGCCCCGGCGCGGTTGTGCACGCGGTCGAGGACGTCTCGCTCACGCTCGCCGCGGCACGGGTCACCGCGGTGGTGGGCGAGAGCGGATCGGGCAAGTCGACGCTGGCGAGGCTGCTCGCCCGGCTGGTCAGGCCCACCTCGGGCACGCTGCTCCTCGACGGCAGCCCGGTGCCGCCCGGCGGGCGCGGCCGGAGGGCCTACGCGCGCCAGGTGCAGCTCGTGCTGCAGGACCCGTTCGCATCCCTCAATCCCGTGCACGACGTGCGGTACCACCTGGCCAGGCCGCTGCAGGTGCACGGTCTCGCCGAGCCTGGTGCCAGCATCGACGAGACCATCACCGGGCTGCTGGAGCGGGTCGCGCTGACGCCCGCCGACCAGTTCATCAACAAGTACCCGCACGAGCTGTCCGGTGGTCAGCGGCAGCGGGTCGCCATCGCCAGGGCGCTCGCGGTACGGCCGCGGGTGCTGCTGGCCGACGAGCCGGTCTCGATGCTGGACGTCTCGATCCGGCTCGGGGTCCTGAACCTGCTCGGCGACCTGCGCGACACCGAGCGGCTGGCGATCCTCTACATCACCCACGACATCGCCTCGGCCCGGTATCTCGCCGACACGATCGCGGTGATGTACGCCGGCCAGGTGGTCGAGTCCGGCCCCGCCGAGGTGGTCACCGACCGGCCCGAGCACCCGTACACCCAGCTGCTGCTCAGCGCGGCGCCCGACCCGGAACGCGCCGGGCAGACCGGGCGGCCCGCACTCGGCAGCCGCGGCGCCCCGCCGAGCCTGGTGACGCCACCGCCGGGCTGCCGGTTCCACCCGCGCTGCCCGCACGCGATGGCGATCTGCGCCGAGGCCGCGCCGCCCGCATTCGACGTGGCCGACGGCCACCGGAGTGCCTGCTGGCTGCACGCCGGCGACCTGGACGCCGCGCAGGCCGTCCCGATCGCGGGCCAGAAGACCAGTCAGGCCCCCGTTCAGGCACCCCGCCCGGGAGAGGAGACGCATTGACACGGACGTAGCGGACATCTACGCGAGCTTCCAGCGCAACAGCACTAGACGCGGGCAGGCACTGGCGGAGCGCCCGGCCGGCCGGCGCCGCCCGACTGATAACAGACCCCGACACGGTCGTTCACAACAGGCCGGCGACATGCCGGCCGGGCACAACGGAGTTTAGGCAATGAGACATGCAGTCATAAAGAGCCTGGCCGCGGGAGCGATCCTGAGTCTCGCGATGGCGGCCTGCAGCAGCTCGGGCTCGGGCTCGAGCACGGGCAACAACTCGTCGTCGGCCACGGGCAAGCCACTGGTGATCGACGACACCCCGCTGTCGCCGATGACGGATACCTTCAACCCATACTCGGCGACCTCTACCGGAGGGCCGGGCGGGGTGACCGCCGAAGGCCTTTACAACGAACCGCTGTTCATCTGGAACATCCTGAACCCGAGTGAGGCTCCTTACAAGATCCTCGGAACGGCGTACAGCTGGTCGAACGGCGGGAGGACGCTGACCATCACCACCCGATCGGGCGTGAAGTGGAACGACGGCAAGCCGTTCAGTGCTAGCGACGTTGCGTTCACCTTCAACATGATCCGGACCCACCCGGGCCTGGACACCAACGGCACCCCGGACCCGGTCAGCGCCACGGCGCCCAACGCGACGACCGCGGTGCTGAACTTCAGCGCGCCCGAGTACTCCAACCTGTTCCTGATCGGCCAGACCTACATAGTGCCGGAGCACATCTGGTCCAAGGTGAATCCGGTCACGTTCGCCGACACGAACCCGGTTGGCACCGGCCCCTACATGCTCGACAAGTTCTCGCCGCAGGGCTTCACGCTCAAGGAGAACCCGTACTACTGGGACAAGAGCGCGGTGCACGTGCCCGAGATCTCCTACCCCTCCTACAGCGCGAACTTCAACATCGTCAACCCCCTGGCGTCCGGCCAGATCGACCTCGCGGGCAACGACATCGCGAACGTACAGGGGGTCTACCTGGCCAAGAACCCCGACAACCACACCTGGTCCTCCAGCGCTCCCTACCTGACCGCCAACAACGTGGTGTCGCTGTTCTTCAACGTGACCAAGGCGCCACTGAACGACCCGGCGGTCCGGCAGGCGATCAGCTACGGCATCGATCGGCAGCAGCTTTCCGCCCAGGGCGAGACCGGCTACGAGCTGCCTGAAACCTCGACCAGCGGGCTGCTGCTGCCCCGAGACAGCAGCTGGCTGGAGCCGTCACTGGCCAACAACCTCCCTGCCGCGGGCGATTCGGCAAAGGTGACATCTATTCTCGAGGCCGACGGCTGGAGCATGGTCGGCGGCAAGTGGACGAAGAACGGCCAGAAGATCAGCTTCTCGATCTCCGATCCCATCCCCTACAGCGACTACTACCTCGACGCGCAGGACATCGCGAAGCAGCTCAACGCGCTCGGCATGAACGTCACCGTCGACGGCATCGGTAACCCCACCGTCTGGCAGGGTGACGTCACCGACGGCAACTTCGACACCGCAATCCACTGGAGCAACCAGGGCCCGACGCCCTACCAGATCTACGAGGGCAACCTGGACGCGAGCCTGACAGCTCCGGTCGGCAAGCCGGCCGCGACCAACATCGGGCGGTGGAACAACGCTGCCACTCAGTCGGCCCTGGCCGAGTTCGCGGGCAGCAACAGCTCGTCCGTGCAGAAGGCAGCGATCAACAGCCTGGAGAACATCATGACCACCCAGGTGCCGGTCGCCCCGCTGCTGTACGGCGCGGCCTGGTGGGAGTACTCGACCAGGGACTACACCGGCTGGCCGTCGGCGAGCAACCCGTTCATGAACCCCTCGACAAACTCGCCGTACCTCGAGGAGACCGTCCTGCACCTCGAGCCGGTCTCCTGAACAGCCGCGATGACAACTAACTACGCGGGGCGGACCCCGCCCGGCCGGGGGCTTCCCGCCTCCGGCTGGGCGGGGGCCCAGCCGCCCGAAAGCACCGAACAGCTCCTGCCCGGTCTCACCGTGGACGAGAAGGCGCTGCTGCTGACCGGCGCCGACGCCTGGCGCACGCAGGGCGCCGAGGCGCTCGGGCTCCGGCCGATGATCATGTCGGACGGCCCGGCCGGGGTCAGGGGCGTGGTCCTCGACGAGAGGCAGCCGTCGTCCAGCCTGCCCTGCCCGTCCGCGCTGGGGGCCACCTGGGATCCCGGACTGGTCCGCGAGCTGGCAGCGGCTCTCGGCGCGGAGGCGCGGGGCAAGGGCGTCGACGTGCTGCTCGCGCCCACGATCAACCTCATGCGCACGCCGCTCGGCGGCCGCGGATTCGAGTGCTTCGCCGAGGACCCGGTGCTGACCGCCGTACTGGCTGTCGCGTTCGTCCGCGGCGTGCAGGGCGCCGGAGTCGCCGCGACCGCCAAGCACTTCGTCGGCAACGACTCGGAGACCGAGCGCTGGACCTACGACGCCCGGATCGCCGAGCCGGTGCTGCGCGAGCTGTACCTGGCCCCGTTCGAGGCGTGCGTCCGCGAGGCCGGGGTGGCGCTGGTGATGGCCGCCTACAACCAGGTCAACGGGATACCGATGACCGAGCACGGACGGCTGCTGCGGGACCTGCTCAAGGACGAGTGGGGCTTCGACGGCGTGGTCACCTCCGACTGGCACGCGGCGCGCAGCACGGCCGGCACCGCTCTGGCAGCGCTCGACCTGGCGATGCCGGGCCCCGACGGGCCGTGGGGCGGGCAGCTGGCCGCGGCGGTGGCCGACGGCTCGGTCGCCGCCGGCGTACTCGACGACAAGGTGATCCGCCTGCTCCGGCTGGCCAGCCGCGTCGGCGCGGTGCTGCCTCCCGGCGCCGGCTCCGCCGCCGCGCCCGATCCCGTGCCGTCTCCTGTCGATCCGACGCTGCTGCGGCGGGCGGCGGCGGCGTCGTTCGTGCTGTTGCGGAACGAGGAAGACGCGGCGCTGCCGATCGATGCGGCGCGGGTGGAGCGCGTGGCGGTCATCGGGCCGAACGCGATCCGGCCGGCGATCCACGGCGGCGGCAGCGCGGTCGTGATGCCGGCCACCGTGTCCACCCCGGCCGCGGCGATCCGCGCGGCGCTCGCCGGGCAGGCTGAGGTCACCGCCACCCCGGGCTGCCAGACCTGGGTGGTGGTGCCGGAACCGGACGCCGGGTCGCTGCGCGACCCCGCCACCGGCGAACCGGGCCTGCGAGTCGAGTACCGCGATCGCGACGGCGGCCTGCTGGCCGCCGAGCACCGCACCTCGACGGCACTGGCCTGGTGGGACCAGGTTCCTCCCGGCATCGGCTGGGGCATGCCCGGCAGCATCGCGCTGATCACCTCGTTCCGGGCGGACAGCACCGGGCCGCACCTGCTGGGCGCGGCCGGGATCGGGCGGCTCACGCTGACGGTGGACGGCACCGTGGTGGCCGACGGCGCGACAGCGGTTCCCGATGACCCGGTCGAGGCCATGGCCCGCCCCGGCGAAATCCGGGCCACGGCGGCGTTCGAGGAGGGGCAGCAGGCCGAGATCCGGCTCGAGTTCCGGCCGGCCGCCGACGGCGAGGGTCCGCTGGCGGTCCGGCTGGGGATCGCGCCAGCTGCCGACGACGACGCGCTGCTGGCCGAGGCGGAGCAGGCGGCGGCCCGCGCCGACGTGGCGGTCGTCGTGGTCGGGTCGCCGCCGATGACCGAGAGCGAGG
>JASHQP010000759.1 GCA_030039095.1 Streptosporangiaceae bacterium | reverse complement strand
GCCGAGCGGTCCTGACGGGATTTGAACCCGCGACCTCCACCTTGACAGGGTGGCGAGCACTCCTAGCTGCTCTACAGGACCATGCTGCGCTGGCTGGCCGCCAGCAGTGCCCCCAACGGGATTCGAACCCGTGCCGCCGCCTTGAAAGGGCGGTGTCCTAGGCCACTAGACGATGGGGGCTCGACGGCCAATCGCCGCCGTGACCCGTGGCGCCCGCCGTCGGGGACCGCCCCAGCATAGGGGACGAACCACGCTGCCGGCAAAGCGCTTGGCCACTGCACCGTGGTTTGGGCGCAGCGATCACCGTACCCGCGGTCAGCGCCGGACCGGCGAGCCAGGGCGGACCGCGCGCGGGACACCCGTGCCCCGCGCGGCGGCGAGCCTATGTCCTGCGGTTCTTGTTGACCAGGTTCTCCGCGATCGACGTCTTCTCGCCTTCCTCCGGGATCACGATCCAGGCTGCCAGGTAGGCCAGCGCGCCGAAACCAGCGGAGAAAACCGTGACCACGGCCAGGATCGCGCGGATCAGGTTGGCGTCGATGCCGAAGTACTCGGCCAGACCCGAGCAGACGCCCGCCACGATGCGGCCGTCGCGGGTGCGAACCAGCATCTTGTTGCCGTTAACGTTGCTCATGCCTGTCATCATGCCCGATTACGGGTGAGCTAACGAACCCGGCAGAGACAGGCCGCATGGCACACGAATACCCTGGCGGCGAGGCAACGAGGAAGGATCCGGCCATGCCGCCAAGGACCGAGACAGCGACCGGCATCGCAGCAACCGATCTGCTCCACATCGACGACGAGCTGACCGAAGAGGAGCGCCTGGTCCGCGACACGGTCCGCGCGTTCGCGGCCGAGCGGATCTTGCCGTTCATCGCCGACTGGTTCGAGGCCGGAACGCTGCCCCGGGAACTCGCGCCGGAACTGGGCAAGCTCGGCTTGCTCGGCATGCACCTGACGGGGTACGGCTGCGCGGGCATGGGACCGGTCGCCTACGGCGTCACCTGCCGCGAGATGGAGGCCGCCGACTCCGGGCTGCGCAGCCTGGTCTCGGTGCAGGGCTCGCTCGCGATGTTCCCGATCTGGAAGTACGGCTCCGAGGAGCAGAAGCAGGAGTGGCTGCCGAGGATGGCGGCGGGCGAGGCGATCGGGTGCTTCGGCCTGACGGAGCCCGACCACGGCAGCGACCCGTCCAGCATGCGCACGAACGCGAAGCAGGACGGCGGCGACTGGGTGCTGAACGGCAGCAAGATGTGGATCACAAACGGGTCGATCGCCGACATCGCGGTCGTGTGGGCCTCGACGTCCGAGGGCATCCGCGGCTTCCTGGTGCCGCGCGCGGCGCGGGGATTCACGAGCAGGAACATCCACAAGAAGCTGTCGCTGCGCGCGTCGGTGACCTCCGAGCTGCACTTTGACGACGTCCGGCTGCCCGCCGACGCCGCGCTGCCCGGGGTGACCGGGCTGAAGGGCCCGCTGTCCTGCCTGTCCGAGGCCCGGTTCGGGATCGTGTGGGGGGTGACCGGAGCGGCCCGGTCCTGCTACGAGGCGGCCGTCGAGTACTCCACGACCAGGGAGCAGTTCGGTCGCAAGATCGGCGGGTTCCAGCTGACGCAGGGCAAGCTGGCCTGGATGCTGGCCGACCTGGCCCGGGCGCAGCTGCTCGCGCTGCACCTGGGACGGCTGAAGGAAGCCGGGAAGATTACGCCGCAGCAGGTCAGCCTCGGCAAGATGAGCAACGTGCGGACCGCGATCGAGATCGCCCGGCAGGCGCGGACGGTGCTCGGGGCGAACGGGGTGACCCTCGAGTACCCGGTGATCAGACACGCCAACAACCTGGAGTCGGTGCTCACCTACGAAGGCACCGAGGAGATCCACACGCTGGCCCTGGGCCAGGCGATCACCGGGATCTCGGCCTATCGCTGAGCATGCCCGGCAGGGGGACGGGCCAGCGGGAGGCGCTATGAGCGCGCAGCTCGCGCGGCTGCTCGGCGACGTGGCCGCGGGCAGGTACCCTCCGCCGGACGGGAGCGTCACGATCCTGCCCCAGCCGTCACGGCGGGACGCCGGCGTGATCGCGTTCACCGCGCACTCGGTGGTCTTCGTCGACCTCGATCCCGCCTGGGTCCGAGGCCTGCTGCCGCCCGGGGACCTGTCCGGGCCGTTACTGCCGCCGTTCCTGCAGGCCCTGTCCAGCGCGACCGGGCGGCGCGTGAACAGCACCGACCTGCTGTGCGTCGCCGCGCCGCAGCCCGGCCCGCCCGAGATGATGCTGACCCCGGCCATGCCCTCCGGCCATCCCCGGGTCACGCGGGCGCTGCGGCACCGGGATCTCGTCCGGGTCTGGGAGACCCCCGGCGCGGTCGTGTCGATCGGCTGCGGTGTGGCCGGACGCTGGGAGGTCGCGCTGGAGGTCGAGCCCGGCTACCGGGGCAAGGGCCTCGGCCGCGAGCTCGCCGCCGCCGCCAGGCACCTGGTGCCGGACGCCGCACCCCTCTGGGCCCAGATCGCCCCCGGCAACGCCGCCAGCGTCCGGGCCTTCCTCGCTGCCGGATTCCGCCCGGTCGGCGCCGAGGCTCTGCTCCCAATTTCGTGATCTAGGAGCCTTTCGCGCAGCATTTGCCCGAAAGGCTCCTAGATCTTTGAGCCTGCCTAGCGGCGGGGTGGATGGCTCCCGGCGGGGTGGATGGCTCCCGGCGGGGGCGTCAGGGGCGCAGGACGATCTTTCCGAGCGTGTGCCCGTGCTCGAGCTCCCGGTACGCGTCCTGCACCTCGTCCAGCGGGTACACGCTGGTGATCGGGATCTCCAGCAGCCCGCGGTCGACCAGGCTGGCCAGCTCGCTCATCACCCCGGCGCTGGCTCCGGCGGCGTTGCCGTCGGTCTTCACGCCGTACTTCGCCCCGGCCTCGAAGTCTGCGATCGTGTCGATCCGTTCCGCCTGGACGCCGAGCTCCAGGGCCAGCTCCACGTAGCCCCCGCCGTAAGTATCGAGGAACGCATCGACGCCGCCGCCGGCCGCGGACCTGATGCGGCCGGCCACACCCTCGCCGTACGTGACGGGGATCGCGCCGTGACGGGACAGCCACTCGTGGTGCGGCTCGCTGGCCAGCCCGATCACCGCGGCCCCGGCGCTGCGGGCGAGCTGCACGGCGATCGTGCCAACGCCGCCGGCGGCGCCGGAGATCACGACGGTGTCGCCCTGGCCGGCCGAGACAGCGCGGACCATCGCGTACGCGGTCGCGCCAGCCACGTAGAGCGACCCGGCGGCCTCCCACGAGACGCCGGCCGGCTTGGGCACGAGATGCCCGGCCTCGGCCAGCGCGAGCTCGGCGTGCGCCGCGCGGTCGTCGGTCCACCCGAAGACGTCGTCGCCGACCGCGAACCCGGTGACGCCCTCGCCGCGCTCCTCCACGATGCCCGCGAGGTCGCTGCCCTCACCGGACGGGAACGTGGCAGGCCAGCGCTGCGCCAGCGCCCCCGACCGGATCTTGGCCTCGCCCGGGTTGATCGACGTGGCCCTGACCCGGACCAGCACCTGCCCGGGACCGGGGACCGGGCGTTCCACCTCGGCCACCCGCAGCACGTCTATCCCGCCGTACCGATCGAACCTGACAGCCTGAGGCATCCCCAGCTCCTTTCCACGGCGCACCGGTCTCGGGAAACCGCCGGCCACCCCGTTCTATGCCCCGCACCGGCGCCCCGCACCGGCGCCCCGCACCGGCGGGTGCGACGATGATGCACGTGAGCGATGCCGCTGCGGTCACCGACAACCAGGCCGAGTCCCGGTTCGAGCTGGACACCGACGGCCACGTCGCCGTGCTCCTGTACCGGCGCAACGGCAAGCGGCTGGTTCTCATCCATACCGACGTACCCGCTGAGCTGGGGGGACGCGGCATCGGCGGCCGGCTGGTGGTGGCCGCCATCGACCGGGCCGCCCGTGACGGCCTCACGATCGTGCCGCTGTGCCCTTTCGCGCGAAGCTGGCTGGAACGCCACGCCGACGAGGCGGCCCGGGCCACGATCGACTGGGGTTAGCGCAGGCACATTCCCTGGAGCCAGGCACAGCCGACGTGTTCACCCGGGTTTGGGCCGCGTTTACGGTGGCATCATGAGCAGGCCGCGGGCGGGCTGGGCGGCGGGCAGGCTGGCCCGCGTTTCGGCCCTGTCACCGCGGCGCAGGCTGCTGGCCGCCTCACTCGTCGTCATCGTGGCCGCCGCGATCACGGCCGGTGTCGTGGCCGCGGCCGGCGGGCCATCGGGCCGGTCCGGCTACCCTCCCCAGAACCGGCCGGGCCCGGTGCTGCTCGTGCCCGGCTATGGCGGCCAGACCGCCTCGCTGTCCGCGCTGGCGGCGCGCATCCGGGTCACCGGCCGACGCGCCATCGTGGTCCACATGCCCGGAAACGGGACAGGAGCCCTGAACGCCGACGCCAGCGTGCTGAACGACGCGGTCACCCGCGCTCTGGCCGGGGGTGCGCCATCGGTCGACGTGATCGGCTACTCGGCCGGCGGCGTGGTCGCGCTGCTGTGGGCGCGCGAGGACGACGGCTCCGGCAAGGCACGCCGGGTGATCACGCTCGGTTCCCCGTACCACGGCGCGAAGATCGCCGCCGGGGCCGAGGGGTTCGTGCCGGGTGCGTGCCCGCCAGCCTGCCAGGAACTGGTGCCGGGCAGCAGCCTGCTCGCGGGGCTCGACGCGGCTCCGGCGCCGGATCGGCCGCGCTGGATGTCGCTGTGGACCACCGGCGACCAGGTGGTCACCCCGCCGGGATCGGCAAGGCTGGACGGCGCGATCAACGTCCCGATCCAGTCGATCTGCCCCGGCGAGCGGATCAGCCACGGCCAGCTGCCGACCAACCCGGTGGTCACCGAGATCGTGCTGCAGGCGATCGGTCCCGGCCCGCTGCGCGCCCCGACCTCCGCCGACTGCGCCGCAGTGCCGTAGAACGGCGCTGCGCGGTGGGTAAGTTCGCCGCCGACGGCACCAGTTCGGGCTCGTCGGGCGCCGGGCCGGGCGGCCCGCCGGGCAGGCGCGGGGTCCACTTCCTGGTCAGGCACAGCACGACGAGGCCGAGGGCGGCGGCGAGCAGCACCAGCGGCCCGACCACCACGATGCTCCAGTGGTGCAGGAGCCCGAGCACGTGGCCGGGCGGGCTGGCCGGGTTGCCCGGCGTGTTGGGCAGCGAACCCGCCACGATCCGCGCGATCACGAGCCAGTCGATCCTGGTGGCGGGGTAGAACATCAGCAGCACGATGATCATGCTGTCGTACCACGGGAACTGGTACGGCCAGAAGAACAGCCAGGCCACGCTCAGCACCAGGGCGGCCCGGATCACCGGCCGGGTCGTGTCGCCCAGCGGCATGCGCTTGTAGGCGAGCACGGCCACGGCGATGACCAGGACCACGGCGATCTCGGCGAGATGCGGGCGGACGTGAGACCCGAAGATCTGGGTGTAGTAGCTGTCCGCGCTGGCCCCGTTGCGCCGGGCGGAGAGGGCGTGCACCGCGGGCATCCCGAACCAGGCGTAGCCCGGCACGAGCACCACGAGCGCCCCGGCCGCGGCCGCGGCCAGCCCCGTCAGCGACCGCCGCAGCACCCAGGCCAGGCCAAGGCCGAACAGCAGGAAGTTGGCCTTGATGTCAGCGGCCGCCCCGATCAGCGCGCCGGCGGCCAGCACGCGCAGCAGGGGTGGCCGGACGGTCTCCGAGTGCTGCCCGAGCACCAGCACGCCGAGAAGCCCGAACGCCGCGGCCAGCACGTCGATGTGCCCGGCCGCGATCAGGTCCCACAGCAGCAGCGGGTTGATCGTCCAGAGCAGGTGGGCGCGCAGCCGCTGTGCCGGGTTCGAGCGCAGCATGCGGTCGGCCACGTACGCGACCACGCCGAACGCGATCGAGTCCCACAGCTTCAGCCAGAAGGTGATCCGGGCGGCGGAGGTGCCGCCGAGCTTTGCCGCGAAGAACTGCTCGAGCGTGGCGAGCGGCCCGTAGACGCTATGGAACTTCTGCCAGGTCGTCGGCACCGACCGGGCGATGGCATCGTGCGTGACTCGCAGCAGGTGCGGGGAGTCCACATAGGGGCTGTGGCCGAGCAGGGCCAGGCGGCCATAGGCCGCGTAGTCGAACGCGTCCGTCGACCCGGCCGGCGGAAACACGGTCAGCAGCACCACCGTGACCGCCGCGGCGACGAGGATCACGCGCACGCTCGGCCTGGCCCCGCGCTGCACCGCGCCGAGCCCGGCAACCACGCCGAGCCCGCCGATGATCAGCGCGATCCACAGGGCGGCCGTTGCCACGCCGACGGACATGTGCAAGCCCGTCAGGTCCCACGGCGGCCCGGCGCCCGGCAGCGTAATCGGCGGGTACATCCAGCTGTCGCGCACCGCGGACGCGGCGATCATGATCAGGATCGAGGACGCGATCCCGATCATGGCCAGCCAGCTCAGGACGCGCGCCGGGTCTGCCGTGGGCATGGCCTGCCCCGCGGCAGGCGAGCCTGAGCTTGCCCCTGTGGCACTGCGCATCCGGTTGCTCCTCCAGCCTTGCGTTCGGGGTCTCTCCTGCTGGCGACGACCGCCGCACACACAGCCGTGCATGACGCCGATTAGGGGTTTTGTCACGGCCTTGGCTGGGCCCGGACCGGCGAACCGACCCTATTCGCGCTTCTCTCCTGGAGGCTTGCCCAGGGGAAACCATCATAGTTGCACGCAGAAGGGCGGCCGGGTCATCCTTACCCAGGACTTCCTAGCTTTGCCAAGGAATTACCTGCATGTGATCCTTCGGCCAGCTCTCCGCCGGAGCGCCTTCGGCCAGCTCTCCGCCGGAGCGATCAGCTTGTTATGTCCTTGGTCGCGAAGTTCGCCCAGGCCGCGGCCAGCAGCACGACGACGTACACCCCCTGGACGAGGAACCCCCGGTCGATGTTCCGCCACAGGATCGGCTGGCGGAAGAAGTCGACCCAGGCCAGCCAGTACCGGGTGGGCAGATACGGGCCGACCGCCGCGGCCGCGTCGAGGGTGACCAGCACCTCGCTGGTCACCAGCGCGGCGAGCGCGCCCAGGGCCGCGGCCAGCGAGGAGTCGGTGACCGTCGAGAAGAACAGCGCGATCGCGCCGACGCCGAGCATGGACACGCCGATGAACGCGATCGCCCCGATCGTCCTGGCCAGGATGTCGGCCGGGGTCAGCGCGGTGCCGGACAGCGACGTCGCCGCGTGCGCAACGATGATCGTGGGCGTGATCCCGCCGCCGGAGTTGGTCACGGCCACCGGCTGCGACCCGAACAGCAGCCGCCCGGTGATGTACGCCGTCACCGCCACGGCCACGACCGCGGTCAGCGTGTAGACGATGAGCGCGATGAGCTTGGCCACCAGCAGCCGGGTCCGGCCGACCGGCCGGGCCAGCAGGTACCGCAGCATTCCGGCGCCGGCCTCGCCCGCGATCGCGTCGCCGGCCACGACGGCGACCGCCACCGGGAGGAAGATCGGCAGCACGATCGCGAGCGCGGCCGCCGGGTACAGCGACCCGTTGGACAGCACGGCCGACAGCAGCGTCGGGCCCTGGCCGGGCGGCGGCACGACGTGGGTGACCGCGACGAACACGGCGACCAGCACCGGGAGCCCGCACAGCAGGCCGATGCTCACCCAGCTCCTGGGCCGCCGCGCCAGCTTGACCAGCTCCACCCGGATCACGCGTCGGCTCCGTCCCGGTTCCCGGCGTCGATGCGGTCCGACCCCGAGCTGGTCACCGAGAGCATCAGATCCTCGAGGGAACGGCGCTCCGGGCCGATCTCGGACACGCGCAGCCCGGCCTCGACCAGGCGGGCGTTGACGCCGGCCGGGTCCGCCTCCGCGACCACCAGCCGGTCGCCGTCGCGCCGGTCCACCTTCCCGTCGAGCAGGGTGGCGGCCCGGTCGGCGTCCGGCGTGTGGACCACGACCCGGCCGGTCGGGGCCCGCAGCGCGTCGAGATCCCCCTGCAGGACCAGCCGGCCGCAGTCGACGATGCCGACCCGGGTGCACAGCTGCTCCACCTCGGAGAGCTGGTGACTGGACAGGAAGACCGTGGTGCCAGCGGCGTTGAGCTCGGCGAGCAGGTCGCGTATCTCGCGGATGCCCTGCGGGTCGAGGCCGTTGGTCGGCTCGTCGAGCACGAGCAGGCGCGGCTCGCGCAGCAGGGCGGCGGCGAGGCCGAGCCGCTGGCGCATGCCGAGCGAGTACTTCCTGACCGCGCGGTTGTCGATCCCGGCCAGGCCGACCCGCTCCAGCGCCTCACCGACACGCTGCCGGCGGCTGTGCAGCCCCCGGCCCTTCCCCGAGGCGTCGATCAGCGCGAGGTTGGCGCGGCCGGACAGGTGCCCGTAGCAGGACGGCCCCTCGATCATCGCGCCGATCCGCGGCAGCACGTCGGCGACCTTGGACGGCACCGGCTTTCCCATCACCTCGATCTCGCCGCTGGTCGCGTACACCAGCCCGAGCAGCATCCGCACGACCGTGGTCTTGCCGGACCCGTTCGGCCCCAGGAAGCCGTACCGGTCCCCCTCCCGCACGTCCAGGTCGACCCGGTCGACGGCGAGCACCCGGCCGTAGCGCTTGGTCAGCGCCCGCGTGACGATCATGATCCGCTCTCGTCGCTGAGCAGGTCCGAGCCGGCGCGGACCAGCAGCCCCGGGGTGACCGCGCCGGTGAGCAGGTACACCGGACCGCCGAACTGCGATTGCGCGAGCAAGACGGTCAGCAGGGGCGTCTCGATCAGCGCCCCCGTCCCGCCAGAGAGGCTGACCCCGCCGGCACCCGCGGCCTGCGCCGCGTTCAGGGCACTTTGCCCCACCCGGCTGGGCAGCGGCAGGACCGCGAACCGGGAGAAGCCGGCACCGTACGCGGCGACGTCGGCGAGGCCGCTGGGAACGGGAACCCGGGTCATCCGCGCGAGCTCCCCGGGCAGCGCCGGGCCGAACCGGTCGAGGATGCCGCTCACATCGGGCAGCGCGGTGACCGTCGTGCCCACGCCCGCCGCAGGGGCGGGTGTCAGGTCGGCCATCGAAGGGCGGCTCTCGCTCAGGTCGAGGAACCGGGCGGTCAGGATCGGCGCAGCCGCGCCGCGGCCGATGATCGCCACCTCGACCGGCAGGCCGTTGCGCGGGTCGGCCCAGATGTCGACGGACCCGACAGTGCTGTCCGGGTCGTCGGGCAGCAGCCGAAGGCCCGCCGCATCCACCCCGGCCACCCGCTGCGACGGCAGCCTCACCACGCGGGTGCCGGACGAGGCGAAGCCGAGCAGCCGCAGCGCCAGCGCGGGCGGCAGCAGGTCGGCGGCCCGCGGCAGCCGGACCGGCTGCGACCCGGTGACCTGGGTCATCAGGTTGGCGGAGTAGTTCCACTCGAACGTCCCCGCGCCGGTCTGGTACGTGTCGTCCTCGCCGGTCTGGGTGATCGTGTCGGCGCGCCACTGGCCGGGCGAGAGGTACCAGGCGTACTGGTCGGTGACCCCGTCGAGCAGCGAGCTCACGCCACCGAGGTCGGGCAGGCTGGGCAGGTCGAGGTCGACGGAGCTCTCCACGTAGCCCTGGTACGGCACGTCCGCCGACGCCAGGATGCGCGTCCGCAGCGCGGCCGCGGACAGCGCGGAGTTCGGGACCGGCCAGGCGCCGACGATGGCCGGCAGCCCGCACAGCAGGGCGACGCCGCCCGCCACGGCGAGCCATCGGCGCTGCGCCTGACGCCGGACGACGCTCACCGGCAGTGGCAGCCGCGGGTAGTCACCACACCTCCACAGTACGACGCGAATTCCGGATCGGGCCGCCGCCGCGGCGCAAACGGGGGCCGGCGGCCGGGCGCGCCGGGCGCAGCGGACACTGGAGTGGACCTGCCGGCCCCGGGCGGGTGCAGCGAGCGGCCAAGGAGGACTTCGTGCGGATCGGCAACCTCGATGGCCGGCTGGTCATCCTGACCGACGCCGGCGCCACCGACGTGGAACGAGCAAGCGGCGGCCAGTTCGGGCCCGGCCCGCAGGGAGCGTACGACCGCTGGGCCGAGTTCACGGCCTGGGCCGCGACCGTCCAGGGTGACGCCGAGCCGTACGAGGTCGGCGACCTCGGCGCGCCGTCGCCGGCGCCGCGCCAGGTGTTCGGCATCGGGCTCAACTACGCCGAGCACGCGGACGAGTCGGGCTTCGGCGTTCCGGACTACCCGAGCGTGTTCACGAAGTTCCCGACCTGCATCACCGGCCCGTACACGAGCGTCGACCTGCCGCCCGGCGGGCACACCGACTGGGAGGTCGAGCTCGTCGCGGTCATCGGCACCGAGGCGTGGCACGCCGACGCGGACGCCGGCTGGAGCTACGTCGCCGGCCTGTGCGTCGGCCAGGACATCTCCGAGCGGATCACCCAGATGGCCAGCAGCCCGCCGCAGTTCAGCATCGGCAAGTCCTTCCCCGGGTTCGGCCCGACCGGGCCGTGGCTGGTCACCCCCGACGAGTTCGACGACCCCGACGACCTGGAGCTCGGCTGCGCGATCAACGGCGAGGACGTGCAGAAGTCCCGCACCAGCCACCTGATCATCTCGGTGCCGCAGCTGGTCGCCCGGCTGTCGGCGGTCGCCCGGCTGCTGCCCGGCGACGTCATCTTCACCGGCACCCCGGCCGGCGTTGGCCAGGGCCGCAACCCGCAGCGCTGGCTGGCGCCCGGCGACGAGCTGGTCAGCTACGTGGAGGGCATCGGGGAACTGCGGCAGCACTTCACGCTGCCGGCGTGACTCAGACCAGCAGCGAGCCGCCGACCGCGACAGCGGCGATCGACCCCGCCAGCCACAGCAGCACCCAGAACCCGCGCCAGATGTGGGTCATGCTGGCGAGGCTGACGGCGTCGCCCGCGTCCAGGTTGTCCTCGAGCACGACCCGGACCCCGGACAGCAGCAGGAACCAGGCAATCGCGTAGGCCGCAATCGTCTCGGCGCCGACCGAGCCATAACGCGCGACGAGGTAGATCACCAGGCCGGTGGCGATCACGGGCACGTAGCTGAACAACTTGCGCAGCACGAACAGCAGCAGGATCAGCAGGAGCAGGGTCAGCCACAGCACCGCCACGCTGTGCCCGACGTCGATCAGCTTGGCCGCACCAAGCCCGAACAGGCTCGGGCCGAGGTAGCCGACGAAGCGGGCGGTGAGGTGCCCCGGGAACTTGTAGCCGGCTCTCTCGGTTGACCCGGTCGCGTCCGGGTTCAGTTCCACACCGACGATCCGGTGGCCGAGAGCAGAGCCCGTCATCGCGTGCGCACCCTCGTGCGCGATCGTGTTGACGTGCCGGACGATCAGCCAGATCACCTGCAAGGTGACGGCGACGAGCGCCAGCAGGCCGATGAGCACGGATGCTGCTGCGGATAATGGGGTCTGTATCTCGCCGATCCGGCTCAGCACGGCACCGAACGACGACGCGGGCGTCACCACCGTTCTCCGCTCACCAAGGCCTGCCGAATTTGTGCCGTGGGCCAACCTTGCCCAGATTTTCGCACAGAAATATCGGATGTCAGCAGCCCAGAGCGCCCGAATTCTCGGCGTCAGATCTGGACCCAGACAACTTTGCCGGCGGGCTTGCGGCGGGCGCCCCACTGCTCGCCGAGGCTCTCGACGAGCACGGGACGTCAGTCGTCGAGCGCGAAGCTGAGGTACCTCTCCGCGGAGCGTGAGATCGCAGCCACGCCGCCGGCGGCGACGTTGCGCCGCCACCAGCCGCCGTAGACGCGCTCGAAACCGAACGGCTGCATCAGCGACAGCGCGCGCCGGATCGTGCGCGGGCGCTCCGGGATGAGGTTGGGGTAGCTGTACATGAAGCTGACCCAGCGGCGGTCCGGGACCACCGCGAAGATGTCGCCGGAGAACAGGGCGCCGCTGCCGTCCGGGTCGGCCGCCCAGTGCAGCACCTGGCCGCCGTCGAAGTGGACCCCCGCGTTGATCAGCGTGAGGCCGTCGCCGATCTCGCGGGTGTCGCCGTCCCAGAACACCACCGAGTCGTCCGGGCGGGCCACCCACTCCCGGTCCTTGCTGTGGATGTAGACCGGGGCGCCGAACGCGTGCGCGTACTCGACCATGCTCCCGTAGAAGTGCGGATGCGAGATCGCGATCGCGCGCACGCCGCCGAGGTCGCCGATCGTGGCGATCAGGTCGTCGTCGATGTAAGTGATCATGTCCCACAGGACGTTCCCCGTCGGGGTGCGCACCAGCAGCGCGCGCTGCCCGATCGACGTCGGCGGCTCGGCGCCGACGCCGACCACGCCGGGGCCCTCGGGCTCGACCTTGCCCCGGTGACCAGCCCTGGCGAGCTCGGCAAGGCTCGTCCACTGCTGCCCGTCCCAGCCGACGTACTGCCGCTGGTCCTCACAGATCGGGCAGTTCACGCGGGGAGCCGGGTACTGGACGCCGCAGGTGCGGCAGATCGGCAGACCGGATTCCATGCACCTATCTATACACGTCTATACACGGCGCTGAGCAGGGGCTCTTCACCCGAGTAACGCACGGCACGGCCGTATCGCTCTAGGGGTGTTATCTGCCGCCCCGGCTTTGATGCCGGGGCCCAAACTAAAAGGAGTGCCATGCGTGCATCCCTGATGACGCGAGCGGGATCCGTTGCCGCCGCTGCTGCGATCGCCACCACCGGCGTCATGGCCACCGCCGCCGCGGCGGATGCGTCCACGGCCCCGCGGCTGGCCACCCACCTGGGCGTCGCCAAGCGCCACGCGGTGGAGCACGGCCACCACTTCACGGTGATCCTCGGGCGCCTGTCCACCCGGCACCACAACAGCGGGCTGCGCGGTCGGGTGGTCTTCCTCGACCGCGTCACCAAGAAGGGCCTGGTGCAGGTCGGTCACGAGCGCACCGGCGCGCACGGCCGCGTCGCTTTCGCCGTCCACCCGAAGGGCGTCGTCGTGTTCGTGCTCGTGTTCAAGGGAACCCCGCACCTGCGCGCGAGCCACAGCCACGCCGTCATCGTGAAGCACTAGCACCGTGCAGGGTCCACACATCGGCGGGCTGGCTGACCGGCTGACTGGATGCTGGGAAATGCGTAATCAGATGCTGAGAAGTATTACGTGTTCACCCGCTCAGTCCGCCGATGTGGGACTCTTGCAGGCGCTATGGCGACAAAGGCTGGTGACTTGGGCGGGCTACTCGCGCGGGCCCGGTCGGGCGACGAGGCCGGGTTCCTCGAGCTCTGGCGGGCCCTGCAGCCACGCCTCCTGCGCTACCTGCACGTCCTGGGCTGTGACGATCCCGACGACGTCGCCGGCGAGACATGGCTCCAGGTCGTGCGCGACCTCCACACGTTCGCCGGCGACGACGAGGACTTCCGCCGCTGGCTGTTCACCGTCGCGCGGCACCGCGCGATCGACTCGGCCCGGGCGCGCATGCGGCGCCCGGTCAGCCCCATGGCCGACGGCCTCGACGGGTTCGCCGACGAGCAGCTGGTCGAAGACGAAGTACTCGACGGAATGTCGGTCAGGAAGGCTGTCGCGATGCTCGCCGGCCTGTCACAGGACCAGGCGGAGGCCGTCGCGCTGCGGGTCATCGCCGGACTCGACACGCCGGCGGTGGCGAGCATCCTCGGCAAGTCGCCCGGCGCGGTGCGGGTCGCCCTGCACCGCGGCCTCCGGGCACTGGCCGCCGACCCCCGGGTCCAGGCGCTGGCCGCCGGGCACGAACCTGGGCTGTCCGGCCAGGCACCGGGCCTGGTTGCCCCGTGGGGAGGTGGGCTGAATGAGTACTGATCTCCCAGGCCACCGTCCCGATGACCTGTCCGGCGACGTTCCCGGTGAGCACCTCGGCGACTTTGTGTCCAGCGAGCCGGGGCTCGAGGCCCTGCTCGGGATCCTGGCGGGCGACCCGGCGCCGGACGAGCTCGCCGGCGAGGGCGCCGCGCTCGCGATGTTCCGGGCGAACAGCCAGCCGACGCGCCCGTTCGAGCCGCTCGCGTTCGGGCCGCCCGCGGCAGAGCCTCGCCTCCTCGAGGGCCCGCACCCGCCAGGC
>JASHQP010000758.1 GCA_030039095.1 Streptosporangiaceae bacterium | reverse complement strand
TGGGAGTCCGTGCTGAACGCCGGCCCGAGCGACGCCGGCGGTGCCAGCCGCGGCGGGCGCAGGTCCAGTTCCTCCACACGCGGAGGCTCCTGCATGCGCACGCCGTCGATGCCGAGACGCTGGGCGAAGACCGCCCCCAGTTGCTGGAGTTCGGCCGCCGTCAGCCCGTCCCCCTCCAGGCCCCAGCCCCAGAACTTGCGCCGCACGGGATCCACCATTACGCCTCCTCGAAGCCCCAGCAGAACGGCCGGGTGCCTCGGCTGCCGGTTGACATCAGGGTCTGAGGCGACTTTGCCACCGCTCGATCTTCGGCGCTATGCCTGGGCCCGCGCTTCCGTCCCGTCTCGCGCCTCGGGTGGCCGGCGGATGGCGTGAGTTGGCTCGATCTGCCAGGCCAGGCGTGTTACCGGGCTGAACAGGAAAGCTGACCCGGAACGCGACCACAAGGCTCTGCGGCATGCGGCGTTCAAATTATGCTATTTAATATATGTTATGTATTCGAGGTCAGGAGGTTAAGTGAAGGTCGGCGTTATCGGCATCGGCAAGATGGGCGCCCCGATCGCACGGCGGCTGATAGACGCGGGTCACGAGGTGTCGGTCTACAGTAGATCGAGATCTCCTGTCCTGCAGCTCGTCGATTATGGTGCGCGGGCCCGGGAGTCCGCGGCCGACCTCGTAGCCGATGTTGAGGTGGTCCTGACCGCGCTGCCGACGGTGCAGAGCGTTGAGGGGGTCTACGCCGAGCTGATGGCTGGCGCGAGGGCCGGCCAGCTCTTTGCCGACCACTCGACGACGTCCCTGGAAACGACGCGCGGCATTGCCGCGCGGCTGGAAGCGGTCGGTGCGTCCTTCCTCGACGCGCCCGTGTCAGGCGGCCCGGCGGGCGCGACGAGCGGGACTCTTACGGTGATGGTTGGCGGCCGCCAGGAAGTCTTTGCCCGGGCCATGCCGATCTTCGCCGCTTACGGCAAGAACGTGCGGCTGGCGGGCCCGGCGGGTGCGGGACAGATCATCAAGCTTGTTAACCAGTTGCTGGTGGCCGTGCACACCGCTGCCAGCGCAGACGCGGCCGCGATGGCTATCGGCCTCGGCGCGGATCTGGAGGTCGTTCGGGAGATAGTCGGTACCTCCTTCGGCGGGTCGACGATGTTGCTTCGTAATCTGCCCCGCTTCGAGGATTCGGACTTCTCACCCGCGACGCCAGTGGATCTCATCGTCAAGGATCTCAAGCTCGTCCACGACGAGGCCGATGCGGCGGGCATCGTCCTGGCGGTCGGCGAGTCGGTCCGGCCTCTGTACGATGAGGCTGTTTCGCTTGGGCGCGGCAAGGACGACATGTCGGTGGTTTACCGCCAGGCCATGGAGAAGTCTGGGTTGGCATGAAGCCGAATGCGCTCACGCCCCGTGTCGGCGCAGATTTGTCCGGTATGTGTACTGTTCTGGCAGGAAGTAGCTTTTCGACAGCTCGACGGGCGTGCTCTCTCGATCAAGATAGAGCCGGTCGATGCGCAAGACAGGGTGCTGCAGCGGACAGCCGAGTACCGCGGTCGTCGCGGCATCCGCTCTCGCAACAGTAATGCTCTGTTCTGCCTCGGCCACCGATGTTCCGATGATGTCTTCGATGCGCCGGATGACGGTGATCTCGGTGTGCGAGCCGGTGGCGGTGAGCTCCTTGGCGGACATCAACGCCTTGCCGATGGCGAGCGGCAAGTAGACAAAAGAGATGCCCAGCGGTGTCTCTTCGTGGCTGCGCAGAAACGTAATGCTGTACACGGTGTCGCTCGGGAGCCTGAGCCTGCTCGCCGGGCTTACCGCAGCGATACGCCGCAAAGGCTCAATCACCATGAATCGCGTGTCACCGGAGTGACCCATCAGGTCTTCGATCGAGCCGAACTGTCGCAGGTATGGTGCCGTCTTCGGCATGGTGAACGTCCCGCGCCCCGGCGTGCGGTAGACAATGCCCTCTGCGACCAATTCCTGGAACGCGCGTCGCACCGTCTGCCGGCTGACCCGGTGGCTCTCCGCGAGTTCGACCTCGGTGGGCAGGCGTCGTCCGTCGCCGAACCTGCCCACCAGGATCTGCTGCCGTAGCTCGTGGGCGAGACGGCTATAGGTACTGGGCCTAGCCGCGTTCACTGGCGTTCACCGATGCCGAATCAGATCACCGGCAACCGACGCCGGGAGTGGAGACCTACTCTTCCGTATCCGCACGAGGGCCGCGAATCGCGTCGAGCACCAGCGGATAGCAGTCGGGGTCCACGCGGACATCCAGCAGGCAGGGCCTGCTCTCGGCGAGGCTGGCCACGACCGCGGAGTCCAGCTGTTCGCTGTTCGACGCCACATGAGCCGGGACGCCAAACCCTGCCGCGACGCGACTGAAGTCGATCTCGTGGTACGCAACTGCTGTCTCACCCCCGTGCCGCGGCGACGTCTGCTTGGCAGCGATCAGGCTGAGCCGACTGTCGTTGAAGACCACAACGGTGACGGGCAGATGGAGACGTACGAGCGTCTCGAGCTCGGCGAGCGTCATGCCCAGCCCACCATCACCGACGAAGCAGACGATCCGGTGACCGGGAGCGGCGACAGCGGCACCTATCGCGGCTGGCAATGCGAAGCCCATCGTCGCGAGGCCGCTGGAGGTGATGATCTGATCCCGGTCGTGAGTCTCCCAGAGCGGTAGCACCGCGAGCATGTGCGCGCCTGCGTCCACGGTGGCGATCGTGTCGGCTGAGGCATGCGCCCGAAAACGCCGAACCACGGCCTGGGGCGAGACCCCGGTCACTGACTTGGGCTCGCGAAGCAGCCGTTCGAGCCCGCGTCGCAGAAACTGGCTCCCGCTTCGCGGAGCCCAGTCGCCGCCGATATGGCCGTTCAGTCCTTCGACCAACTTTGCGAGGTCGCCGACCAGTTGATGCTCGATGGGCAGATAACCACTGACATCCGGCCAGGCCGACAGCGCAACGAGTGGTGCCGGGTATGGCCAGGCGGCCGGGATCAACTCGACGCTGTCTAGGCCGATGGCCACGATCACGTCGGCGGACTCCAGCGCTTCTGCCTCCACTGTCGCGCCGGTCAGCAGGCCTGCGAAGTTGCTCCAGGCCTCGGGGATCACGCCCTTGGCTCGGTAGGTCGTCAGTACCGGCGCGTCCACTCCGCCGAGCAGATCGCGGACCTCGGCCTGGGCGTCGCGAGCGCCGACGCCGAGCAGAACCACCGGCCGCCGGGCACGGGAGACGAGCGCGTGGACGTAAGAAGGGCCGACTGCCGGCTCGGGGAAGCGGCGCATCTCGCCCGTCAGGCGTGGCCGTTCCGGTGAGGTCGGGTCGAAGTCCAGGTGGACCGGTCCGCGCGGGTGGGCGA
This sequence comes from Streptosporangiaceae bacterium, assembly GCA_030039095.1. The sequence continues at coordinate 2,684 of JASHQP010000758.1, read as the reverse complement.
GTGCTAGGTCCAGTGCCTCGCTCATTGTATCGCCCGGGCTACCCGCGCCCAGCACGCCGGAGCCCTTCGTCACCGGGCGGTAAATCGAGCGCTGGTCTACGAATTGGTGCAGGATGCGGGGGCGTTCCCGCTGCGCGACCGTGTCGGTCAGCACGATAACCGGCTGGCGATCAAGAAGTGCCTGGGCCGTACCGTTCACCGCACTGGCCGCGCCCGGGCCCCTGGTGATGATTGCAGCCGAGGGCACGTTGGCGACGTCGGCATAGACCGCCGCCATGATGGTGGCAGCCGTCTCGCCGTGAGTGAGCACGAACTGGATACCGTGCGCTTCGAGCGCCCCAACGACCTCCAGGTTGTTGCCTCCCCCTGGCAGGCCGAACACGGTTCGGGTGCCCGCTGCCACCAGCGCGCTGGCGAAGGCGTCGGCCACGGAACGAGCGTCCATGAATCCCGCCTCTCCTCGGTCGCGCTGGCACGCTCTGAACCGCGCAGGCCGATGGGGGAGAATCTCGCCCTCGAGCGGTCGCCGCGTCCCTGTCGCAGTCCGGTCCGGACACGCCAAACGTCAAGCAGGCCTAGCCAGTGCGGGCGGCTTCAGGAGTGCCCGCATAGGCACGGCCAAAGTCACATAGGCACGGCCAAACAAGACCAGAGGCTGCCGGGTGCTGTCAAGCCCTGGATGCCAGATCCGGTCGCCGACGGGCGTTGACCAGGGAAGATAGCGGTCCAAAGGGGACAAAGCTGCGCGTTCCGCTGGGCTGAAGGCTTTGGCCGTGCAAATCCTGTGACGACCCGGGGCAGACCGGAAGGTTACGAGCGGGACACGATGGTTGGGTACTGTCCACTAAATTCTTGACATTATATAGTCTGTGGAGGCAATCTCTTCCAGAAGACGAGAGGCGCTGGTTTCGCTGGTAGCTGCACCACCCTGAGCTCGCGGGACGAGCCCAGGCTTACGGGAATAGCCCGCCGGGTTCGCTGTCCGGCGAACCGCCCGAGTCCCTGTCTTGCGATCGGGTTCACGTGCACGCAGCCATCGGCTGCCCACAGAGGAGGCTATTCGTGCATAAGCAAAGACGAACGCAACTGTCCATCGTCTCTGTGCTCCTAGCGTTCGCGTTCATCCTCGCGGCCTGCAGCTCGTCGGCGTCAACCGGCGGCGGCACGGTCAGCAGCGCTGACTACACCCAGATCACCACCGGCCAGGCGCACCCAGATGCCGCGCAGGCTGCCGCGCTGAAGAAGTACATCCCGGAGGCCCTGCAGAAAGACGCCAGCGGCTTCTGGAACTGGATGCGCTTGGGGCCGAATCCGTACGCGAGCTGGACACCGCCGAAGGCTCCTTGGCAGTTCTGCTACAGCAGCGCCTATCAGGGCAACTCGTGGCGTGTTGAAGGCTTGACGGTCGCCCAGGACATCTGGGGCCAGCTCAAGAAGAAGAACCTCACTAAGGGCAGCCTCATCACCGCCGACGCGAACAATAGCGCGACCCAGCAGGCGACCCAGATCGAGAACATGGTGCAACAGGGCTGCCAGGTCATCTTTGTGATGCAGCCACCGTCGACCGGTGAGTGCCAGGCGTACCAGCGTGCGCATCAGCAGGGCGTCCTCGTGATCAGCATGGAGACCGGCACCTCGTGCACCACCGACATCCAGATGGACTTCGCCGAGTACGCAGCGGGCGCGACCACGGCTCAGTGGCTCGCTACCCAGTTGCACGGCAAGGGCAACGTGGTCATGTGCGACGGGATACCAGGCGTAGCGGCCTCGGATACCAGACAGGCCGCCGCGGTGAACGTCTTCAAGAAGTACCCCGGCATCACGGTCTCGAGCATCTACTCCCAGTGGACAGCTTCCACCGCTAAGTCGCAGATGCTGCAATACCTCACGACCCATCCCCAGACGGTGAACGGTGTATGGGATGGCGGCACTTGCGCCGTGCCCGCATACCAGGCTCTGCAGCAGGCTGGCCGGCCCATCCCGTTCATCACCGGCTTCGAGGGCGGCTGCTACTGGCTGGCCGCTGTGAAGCAGATGAACAAGCCATCGATCGGTTTCCCGCAAAGCGGTGGCCAGGTGACCTACATGGCCTTCGAGATCGCACTGCGCATGCTGGCCGGGCAGAAGATGAAAGGCAACATGGTGCTGTATCCGTTGCCCACGATCGACTCGAGCAACTTTAACCAGTACTACAAGTCGACCGACACCATCAACAGCACTTGCAGTGCTCAGCCTTTGGGCGGGTCGCCAGTGCCGGCCAGTTTCTGGTCCGATCTGTTCACAGGTGGCAAGACTGCGGCGTCATTTACCTCGCCGCTGTCTACCCTCAGTGACTGATTCCGTAGCGACGAACGTGACAAAGGCCTAATGGGTGGTGGCAGCGGCCACGGCGGCTGCCACCACCCATGACGGTCGCGACGGCGTAGGAGGTCCGGTCCTTTGGCCAAGAACTTGAGTCAGGCATCAGCCGTGCCCGATTCAGTGCCGAGGATGGAAGCGGCGATAGCGGACAGGCAGGGCTGGCGGCGGATGCTACGGCCCTCGCTGGCGGTCTATACATCCCCCGTGATCTTGTTCTTTCTGATTAGCCTGAAGCTGCCATCCGTCCTATCCCAGTCCGGTGTGCTGTCCATCTTGGTCCTGACCGCGGTGCTTGGCATAGCGGCCACAGGGCAGACGCTCGC
>JASHQP010000757.1 GCA_030039095.1 Streptosporangiaceae bacterium | reverse complement strand
CTGACCCTCGGCGAGCAGCGGCCCGCCCAGCAGCAGCTGGCCCACCAGCTCGTGGCCTCGGGCCTGTCGGCCGCCGGGTACGTCACGGTCGCCACGATCATCGGGCTCGACAACATCCTCGACATGGTCGAGGGCTGGTCCGTCGACTGGGCCCGCGAACGGGGCCGCGATCCCGGCATGTACTACCTGCGGGTGTTCGGCGAGCCCGGCGGCTCGGGTCTGTGGGGGTGGCGGTTCGGCGGCCATCACGTCTCGCTGAACAACCTGATCGTCGACGGCGTGGTGCGGTCGACGACACCGTGCTTCCTCGGTGCGGATCCGGCGGTCTCGCCGCTGCTCGGCCCGCCGCCGCTGCGGCCGCTGGCGGCCACCGAGGACCTGGCGCGCGACCTTGTCCGCTCACTCGATCCCGCGCAGGCGGAGCGCGCGGTGCTGCTGGACCGGGCACCGGCGGACATCGTCGGCGGCAACCGGTCGCGCCTTTCCGACGGCGACCAGATGCTGTACCTGCGCGACGTGTGGCGCCACCCGTTCACCGAGCCCGAGCTGGCCGAACGGATAGCCCGGACGGACGCCGACGCCGAGCGGGCCAGCGGCTACGGAGCCGGCGACTACGCCAGGCTCGCGCTGACCGCCAGCCCCAAGGGCCTGCCCGCCCGCGACCTCGACGCCGGCCAGCGTGAGCTGCTGCGCTCGCTGCTGGGCACCTACCTCCGGCGGGTCCCGGAGGGCCTGTCACCGCACGCGGAATACTCCGCCGATGCCGTCCTCGACGCGGTCCACCTGGCGTGGGCCGGGCCCACCGATCCGGGCCGGCCGCTCTACTACCGGCTCCAGGGGCCGCGGCTGCTCATCGAGTACGACAACACGCAGCGCCACGCCAACCACGCCCACTCGGTATGGAGAGATCCGGAGGCCGATTTCGGCTACGACGTGCTCGGGGAGCACCTGGCGGCGCACCACGGTAACGGCGGCGGCCCGGGCTGACCACCGGCCCCACGCAATTGCCTGGGTCTGCACCTCACGCCGCGCCGGCCACTCATCCCCCGCCTGGGCTGCACGTTCAAAGATCGGTCAGCTGACCGATGTCTCGCTTTGCAATTTGCAGCAACATTTCTCCTGAAACCAGCAGACCGCGCTCCCCGGAGCAGGTCCACCGGCCTGGTAAGGAAGACAGATGGACACGATGGCGGCCATGCGCCCGACCGTGCTGCGCCCGCGCCGGATCTCGCTGGCCGCGGGACCAGCCGCGCCGGCCGCCGCCCGCAGCCACGTCCGGGCGGCGATCCGCGCCTGGGACGTTCCGGTCGACGTGGACACGGCGATCCTGCTCACCAGCGAGCTCGTGACGAATGCGCTGCGGCACGAGAAGAGCGGGACCATCGGCCTCACGATCACGTGCGTATGCGGCCAGCTGCGCGTCGACGTGCACGACACGTCGCGTCGCGCGCCGATGCCGGTGAACACGCCGGTCGACGCCGAAGCCGGGCGAGGGCTGCTGCTGGTTGCCAGGCTCGCGACCGACTGGGGATTCCACCCGACCCCGGCAGGCAAGGCCGTGTACTTCACGCTGGCCTTCGCCGGCGACCTTGACCAGGACGGCCGCAGCAGTCCGCACGTCTACCGCGCCTGGGCCCGGTGAATCGTCTACCCCCCCTGCGGCGACTCACCGGGCCCGCCTGCGCGCCAGCCCACTACCGCGCCGCGGTCACCTCGGCACAATGGTGCGCAAGGCTGCCTCGCGGGCAATGTCTGTGCGTGAATGAACGTCGAGCTTCTTCAGGATGTGCGAGACGTGGGTCGCGATCGTCCGCCGGGACAGCAACAGCTTGGCGGCGATCTCTGGGTTGGACAGCCCTGCCTCCACCAGCGCGGCGATCTTGGTTTCGGTGGGCGTGAGGCTGTCCCACCCGCTGCGCGCCTGACGGTGCTTCGCGTGCGGGCCACGGCGGATGCCATGGGCGCGGAAATCCGCCTGCAGTCGCGCGACGTCCGCGGCGGCGCCGAGTGAGCCGTAGACCTCCACAGCACGGGTGAAGGCGGCCCGCGCCTGCCCGCGGTCGCCCGCCGCGATGTACTCCCCCGCGGCCGCCTCCAGCGCCTGAGCACGCAGCAGCGGCCGGCTGGCCAGATCGTAGCGCTCCGCGGCGGCCTGCAGCGAGGCGACGTCGTGGTCCAGCAGTCCGCGGCAGTACAGCGCGTTCGCCTGCCGGTGCGGGACCGCTGATCCGGCAGCCAGGGTGGTGGCGTGGCCGGTGAGGGTCTGCGCGGTGCCGGCGTCCCCGGTCCGCATGGCCAGGCGCACGGCGTCGGCAAGGAGATCCTCGATCTCCTCCAGTTCCTCGGTGTTCTCGACGAACCGGGCGGTCAGAACGGTGAGCGCGCCCGGCAGCCGGCCGGCCTGCTCCAGGTCCAGGCTCTGGGCCAGTGCGAGCGGCCCGATCACCCGGTGCCCGATCCGGTCGGCGTGCGGCGCGGCGGCGGCCAGGTGACGGCGCGCCGCGGCGAGATCGCCGCGATGGAAGCAGATGACGGCGGCGATGCCGAGGTCGTTGCAGGCGGCGGCGTGTTCCGGCCAGGCCAGGGTCTCCACCTCGGCCGTCGCATCATCCCAGCGCCCGGTGTCGAACGACAGCTGGCGCAGGGCGGTCTGCGCCTGCGCCTCCCGGACGACCGCACCCAGCTGGTGCGCCAGCCGCTGGCCCTGCCGGGCCGCGTCGAAGGCTTTCTCGTACCGGTCCAGGCTGGCCAGCGTCATGGCCATGTTGAGCTGCAGCAGCAGCCGCAGGTCGGTCAGGGCCGGATCGGCCTCGGTCACGGCGAGTGCCCGGTCGAACAGCGCCAGCGCGTCGGTCGTCTGGCCCTGCATCGTGGTCACGATCGTCAGCACGTGCAGCGCCCAGGCGATCGCCCAGTTGTCGGCGGCCTCCGTCGCCGCCTGCAGGGCGGTCGTGGCGACCTGGCCGGCCTTCTCCAGGTCGCCGTGGCTGCTGTGCGTCCGCGCCGCCAGCACGAGCAGCCGGGCCCGGTGTCGGTCCGAGATCCCGGGCGAGTCCAGGGCCCGGTTCAAGGTGGCGAGCGACTCGGCGGGCTGGTCGATGACGATGCGGCACTGAGCCAGCGTCCAGTGCAGGTCAACGAGCACGTCGGCCTCGGCGACATGCGCGAGCGCCTGGCTGGCGACCTGTTCTGCCCCGGCCGTGTCCCCGACCCGGTAGAGGGCGTCGGCGAGCCGGCTCACCAGCCGGCCGTAGTGGGCCGAGCCCGCGACGCAGCTCGCGACCGCCTCGTGGAGGAGCTCCGCCGCGACCTGCGGCGCCTGGCCCACCAGGAGGTCCGCCGTGCGAGCCAGCCAGCTCAGTATCCATTCATCCATCGGCCCGGGGGCGCCGCCCGGCCCGCCAACCGCGCGCAGCAGCTGCCGGGCGACCCGGTCCGCGGGCGCACCGGCCTCGGCCAGAGCGCGCCCGGCGTCACGGTGCCAGGCGGCGCGCACCGGCGCGGGCATCTCCTCGTACAGCGCCTGGCGGATCAGCGGATGGCGGAACGCCATGCCGCCGCCGGACTCGGCCAGCACGCCGGCCGCGCACGCCTCATCCAGGGCGGGGACCAGGTCAGCCACGCCCTTGCCCAGAACGACCGCCAGGTCCGGCACGGCAAAGTCCACGCCGAGCAGCGCCGCGGCCCGCAGCACCCCGCGCACCGGCCCGGAAACGAAACCGAGCCGGTCGGCGATGGCCGCCGAGAGGGAACTCGGGGCTGCGCCGCTCGTCAGCTCGGCGCCTCCCGCACCCGTGATGATCACCCGGGAGCTGCGGGTGAGCGCGGCGACGAGCTCGGTAATGTACAGCGGGTTGCCCGCCGCGCCGTCCGCCAGCCGCAGCAGCCGCTCGTCGGGCACACCGCCGACCAGGCTGGCGACGAGCTCGGCCGCTGCCTCGCCGGCCAGCCCGGTGAGCTGCAGCCGCGCGGTATCGCCCACGACCCGGCGCAACGCCAGCAAGTCGTCCCGCTGCGGCACCGGGCGCATCATTCCGACCAGCAGCAGCGGCCTGGTTCCCGACGACCTCGCCAGCCGTCCCCACAACGTGATGCTGGCCTGGTCGGCCCACTGCAGATCGTCGACGACCAGGATCGTCGGCCGGACGGCACACTGCTCCGCCACCAGAGCCAGCAGTTGCTCCGCCAGCGCCGCCGGCACATCGATGCCGCGATCCGCCGCGACCTCGCCGCGCAGCAGCCCCAGGATCGTGCTCCGGCGCGGATTGGCGGACGGCTGGCGTACTCCTAAACCCTCGATCAGCGGCGACAGCGGCAGGGCCTGGCTCAGCTCGTCCCCGGCGGCCCAGAACACCTGGCAGCCAAAATCGGCCGCCTCGGCCAGAGCTGTCTGCACCAGCGAGGACTTGCCGATACCTGGCTCGCCCTCGACCAGCACCGAACCGCCGCGCCCGGCAGCGACTTCCTTCACCAGCCTGGCCAGCGTCGCCAGTTCGCCGTCGCGGCCGACGAGCGCACCGGCCAGGCTCACGGCGCGCATGGACGGAACTCTACTACCAGAACATTTAGGGATCAAGCGGCATTTTTCGAATATCAGTTCATTAGCTTAACAATGCCTCAGCGAGCGATTCAGGTCCGATTATGCACAATGTGATGAAAGTTGCATGTGCACTTGCAGGGCAGGCTTCACCGACGCTTCCAAAGGCAAGAAGAAATGCAATTTATGCGTTAGTTTTAGTTGGGTTCCAGCCTTGAAATTGGCCAAAAGCAGAGATCTACTTTTAAGTAGCAAGTGCATGAAACAGGTCGCCGAGGTCGGATGACGGGACCTCTGACCTGGGGCTTTGGTATGGAGGAGCCATGCGCAACCGGCGGCCTGCCATCATCATCACGGCCATTCTGGCGCTGGGCATGGCTTTAGCTGCTCTGTCTAGTTCGGCAATAGCTGCGGCAACCCGGCACGCGCCGAGCACGCGGGTCGAGCAATCCGTAGTGAACGGCCCCAATATCATGTTTCATGCCTGAACAGTAAACATCGCGGCGGCGGCACACGAACCGCCATAGCCGCCGAAGGCCGGCTCGGGCCTGAAATACCCGGTCCTTTCGCGGCCCCTTCGATAACTAGAGCGCATGCCCGGCCGGCATCGCTTCTTTACAAGCTTCTCATGCGCCACAAAGTTGTGTTCCTGACCCAACGCGGCGGAACCAGCAGTTCCCCGCTGACGGGCGGGCCGGCGGCGCTTCGATCCTGACCTGGTGATCCTGACCCGGTGATCTTGCCCTGGGGCATATGAAAATTTCGTTACATTTTCTAGGTAAAATCTATGGGGCTACCCCACGAGTCTCCCCGGGCTGCGCCGGGGAGGGGAGGACGCCCGGATGACCTTGCCAGGCAGCCCCACCGTACGGCGCCGGCGGCTCGCGTCGGAGCTGCGCCAGATCAGGGAGAGCAAAGGCAAGAGCGGCGATGCCGTCGCCGCCGCCTTAAAGTGGTCGCCCTCCAAGATCAGCAGGTACGAGCGGGCGAGGACCGGCCTGAAGCCGCGCGAGGTCGAGAGGCTGCTCGACTACTACCAGGTCACCGGTTCCCGGCGCGCGCTCCTGCTCGAGCTCGCTGAGGACGCCGCCCACCGAGGCTGGTGGGAGGAGTACGCGGACGCCCTGTCCGAGGATTACCAGCAGTTCATCGGCCTCGAGCATGAGGCGAGCGAGATGGACATCTATCACGCCGACGTGATCACCGGCCTCCTGCAGACAGAGGCCTACGCCCGGCGCGTGATCAGGAGCTACAGCCGCGTGGAGCCGATCCCGCCCGGCATGGTCGAGCGGCTGGTCAAGGTCAGGATGCAGCGCCAGCAGGTGCTGGAGCGTGATCCGGCGCCACAGCTCTCGGTCGTGCTCGATGAATCGGTCCTGGTTCGGCGGGTGGGCGATGACGCGGTGATGTACGAGCAACTGCAGCGCCTCGCACGCGACGCGGAGCGCCCGAACGTGACCCTGCAGGTCCTCCCCCTCAATGCTCAGCACCCGGTCTTCAGCCAGTCATTCGTGATATTCCGCTTCGGGGATGACGACGCCGCAATGCTGCAGGACGTGGTCAGTACCGAGCACCTGCGGAACGGCTTCTCGCTGGAAGGCGAGAGAGAAACCTATTTGCAGCGGATCGCCTTTCAAATGCTCGTCGATGCATCGCTGGACCAAGAATCCTCCAGGGATCTCATACTCGAGACAGCCGAGTCGCACTGGTCTTCGGCGCACCAGGCGCGCTGAAGGCGCGCTCGCGATGCCCGGGCCGATTGCCGGCCGGCGTCCGGGCCATCCAGTGCCCGGCGGCACCGGCTCACGGCACGGTGTGCCCGGCGCCATCCTCTGGTAACGCTGCGCCACGTCCAGCCGATCACGCATGCGACGCGCGTGTCCCGGCGCCATTCCCGGCGTCTCGTCGGCTGCTTACGAAGTAACCGCACGTCAGCGCCCATCTGTCGGGCTTGCTGACCATTTGCTGCAGGGTGCCTCGCCCGGCGGCACGACATTTTTGCCTGGTTACTTGCCGTAATACCACTCTAACGACATGATTCCCAGTACCCTCATCTCGTATCAGAGACACCAGCCATTAATGGCATCGGCGCCCGTTGGAGTGTTGTACTCTGAGTATTGAGACCAACACTCTCCGCAATCGCTCTCCTTTGGTCATAAATCACACGACACCAGCGAGGTAAGGACATGGAGAGACTTACGCCAGAACCAGAATCGTCCTGGGTAAAAAGCTCCCTCAGCATGTCGAACGGCAACTGCGTCGAGGTTGCCAGCTTGTCCGGCGGGGGCATCGGCGTCCGCGACAGCAAGGACACCGAGGGTCCCGTTCTCCGCTTCACGCCCGGCGAGTGGCAGGCATTCCTCGGGGGCGTGCGGAATGGGGAATTCGACCATTTCGGCAAGGCCTGGCAAAGCATCCACCGGTGAAGGCCCCTCCCGGAAAGGCGGGGCCTTCACTCGCCTGGCCTGGGTCCGGCTGATCAGGAAGTACATCACTGGTACCTCAGCGCCGAGCCGGGCCGGATCCGGGTGGCCCGGCGCAGCGGCGGCCGGATGACCAGCAGCGTGAGCACCAGGACGCCGGCGAGGGTGGACAGCGGGATGATCGGCGGGAACTCCTGGGGCAGGCTGATGCCCGCGTCGTGCAGCAGGAGCGCCAGCAGGCCCTGATAGATCAGCCAGCCGAGCATGATGCCGAGCAGCCAGCCGGCGACGGCCAGGGCCACCGCCTCCGAGCCGAAGATCCGCCGGATGCTGCGCGCCCGCGCGCCCACGCAGCGCAGGATCCCGACTTCGCGGGTGCGCTCGATGACGCCCATGCTCAGCGCGCTGACCAGGCCCATCAGCATGATCGCGACCACCAGCAGGCCCAGGATCTCGACGACCGTCAGGATCGACGTCTCGGCGGCGGTGATCTGCTTCTCGGTGACGTAGATCTCCTGGGTGCTGACCGGGTACCCCGCCGCGGTCAGCCGTGCCGCCGCTGCGGCGGTCACCCTGTCGATCGCGGCGTGCCCGGAGCTCGCGGTGGAGAACCACATCGAGTCCGCGGTACCGGGCCCGCCGTCGAGACGTTCCAGCACGGGCAGCGGGAAGTAGATCGTGTTGCCGCCGTTGAGCTGGCCGGTGTCGATCCCGATGACGCGGACCCTGGTGCCGCCCGCTGCCATCGCGAGCGTGATGACCCGCCCGACCCGGGCGCCGGC
>JASHQP010000756.1 GCA_030039095.1 Streptosporangiaceae bacterium | reverse complement strand
GGGCTGCTGGCCGCCGGAGCACGGAGAGTGGTCGTGGCCAGCTACCTGCTGGCGCCCGGGGTCTTCGCCGATCAGGTGCGCGCCCGGTCGCTGGCCGCGGGCGCCGCGGCGGTCAGCGACCCGCTCGGCGCCGCGCCGGAGGTGGCCGACGTGATCATCGAGCGCTATCTGCAGGCCGCCCGCGAGGACGCTGAGCTGTGCGTTCGCGATCGTGCCGCCGAGCGCTGAGAATGGGGGACGGCAAAGGTTTTGCGGGGGGTATGCGGGGGCGGAGCCCCCGCAGGGGAGGTCCCTATGACGCGCGCGGCGCCGCATGTCACGCACGACGTTCTCAATCAGGTCCCGCCGCTGGCGGGCTACGACGTGGCCGACGACCCGGCCCTGATCGAGGCGCTGCGCCGGGAAGGCGTCGGCGTCCCGGGTGAGCTGCACGAACTGGGCGAGCGCGCGGGATCCGCCGCGACGCAGGACCTGGCCCGGCTGGCCAACGAGTATCCCCCGGTGCTGCGCACGCACGATTCGCGCGGCAACCGGATCGATGAGGTGGAGTTCCACCCCGCCTGGCATGAACTGATGGCGGTGGCGGTCGGCCACGGGATGCACGCCGCGCCGTGGCTCAGCGCCGCCACCGGGGAGCACGTCGCGCGCGCGGCCAGGTTCTACGTGTGGACCCAGGCCGAGGCCGGGCACGGCTGCCCGATCTCCATGACCTACGCCTGCGTGCCGGCGCTGCGGCACGCCCCGGCGCTGGCCGCGCGGTTCGAGCCGCTGCTCGGCTCCTGCAGCTACGACCCCGGGCTGCGGGTTCCTGACGGCAAGGCCGGCCTGCTGGCCGGCATGGCCATGACCGAGAAGCAGGGCGGCAGCGACGTCAGGGCCAACACCACCAGGGCCGTCCCGGCCGGCGACGGCTACCAGCTCACCGGGCACAAGTGGTTCTGCTCCGCGCCCATGTGTGACCTGTTCCTGGTCCTGGCCCGGGCGCCAGAGGGGCTGACCTGCTTCCTGCTCCCCCGCGTGCTGCCCGACGGCACCCGCAACGCCATGCGCATTCAGCGGCTCAAGGACAAGCTGGGGAACAGGTCCAACGCCTCCTCGGAGGTCGAGTACGACGGCGCGTTCGCCTGGCCGGTCGGTGTGCCCGGCCGGGGCGTGGCGACGATCATCGAAATGGTCAGCGCCACGAGGCTGGACTGCGTCATCGGCAGCGCGGCCGCGACCAGGATCGCTTGCGTCACGGCCGTGCACTACACCGGCATCCGCCGCTCGTTCGGCACCACGCTCGCCGCGCAGCCGCTGATGGCCTCCGTGGTCGCCGACCTGGCGCTGGAATCGGAGGCCGCCACCACGGTGGCGATGCGCCTGGCCGGCGCGGCCGACCGCGCCTCGCGCGGCGACGACGCCGAGGCCGCGCTGCTGCGGCTGGCGCTGCCCGCGGCCAAGTACTGGGTGTGCAAGCGCACGCCGATGGTCACCGCAGAGGCGCTCGAGTGCCTGGGCGGGAACGGGTACGTGGAGGACTCGGGCATGCCGCGGCTGTACCGGGACGCCCCGCTGAACTCCGTGTGGGAGGGCTCGGGCAACGTGACCGCGCTGGACGTGCTCCGCGCGCTGACCCGCTCCCCTGGTTCCGCGGATGCTCTGCTAGCGCAGATCGACCTCGCGGCCGGCGCCGACCGGCGCCTGGACGCCGCCGCCGAGCGGCTGCGCTGCTCGCTGAAGGAGGCTTCGGCGGCGGCGAAGGAGGATGGTGAAGGGGGAAGGGGGAGGTGGGCGGGGGCTGGACGGGCCCAGTATGGGGCCAGGCGGCTGGCCGGGCTGATCGCGCTGACCCTGCAGGCATCGCTGCTGGTGCGGTACGCTCCCGCGGCCGTCGCCGACGCGTTCTGCGCCTCCCGGCTCGGCTCCGAGCCATCGGGTGGCCCCGGCGGCCCTTTCGGCACGCTCCCGGACGGACTGGATCTTGACCCGGTGCTCGGCCGGGCCACTGTCAGCGTCCGCGGGTAGGGTCTGCGGATGGAGGTGTGGCCAGGAACCCCGTATCCGCTCGGCGCCACCTGGGACGGTGCGGGCACCAACTTCGCCCTGTTTTCTGAAGTCGCCGATTGCGTAGAACTATGCCTGTTCAACGCCGGGAACGCGGACGAGGACTCCGAAACCCGGGTCACGATCACCGAGGTCGACGGGCTCGTCTGGCACTGCTACCTCCCCGGCGTGGAGCCCGGCCAGCGCTACGGGTACCGGGTGCACGGCCCGTACCAGCCGGAGCGCGGCCACCGGTGTAACCCGTCGAAGCTGCTGCTCGACCCCTACGGGAAGGCCGTCGAAGGGCAGGTGACCTGGCACCAGGCGGTGTACTCCTACCAGCACGGCAACCCCTCGGTGCTGAACACCGACGACAGCGCCGCGTACATGCCGCGGAACGTGGTGATCAACCCGTACTTCGACTGGGGAGACGACCGGCCGCCGCGAATCCCGTACCACGAGACCCTCATCTACGAGGCGCACGTGCGCGGCCTGACCATGCGGCACCCGGACGTGCCTCCCGAGCAGCGGGGCACCTACGCCGGGCTCGCCCATCCCGCGGTCATCGACCACCTGACCAGGCTCGGCGTGACTGCGGTGGAGCTGATGCCGGTGCATCAGTGCGTGCCCGAGCCCGCCCTGGTGCGGCGCGGGCTCACGAACTACTGGGGCTACAACACGATAGCGTTCCTGGCCCCGGACAACCGGTACTCCTCGGCCGGCACGCCCTACGGTCACGTGGCCGAGTTCAAGGCGGCCGTCAAGGCGCTGCACGCGGCAGGCGTCGAGGTGATCCTCGACGTCGTCTACAACCACACGGCCGAGGGAGGCGGGCTCGGGCCAACGCTGTCCTTCCGCGGCATCGACAACGCCGCGTACTACCAGCTCGCCCCCGGCAGCCCGCAGACCTACCTCGACTACACCGGCTGCGGCAACAGCCTCAACGTGCGCAACCCGCACCCGCTGCAGCTGATCATGGACTCGCTGCGCTACTGGATACTGGACATGCACGTCGACGGGTTCCGGTTCGACCTGGCCGCGGCGCTGGCGCGGGAGCTGCACGACGTGGACCGGCTGTCGGCGTTCTTCGACCTGGTGCAGCAGGATCCCGTGGTGTCCCAGGTCAAGCTCATCGCCGAGCCGTGGGACGTGGGCCAGGGCGGCTACCAGGTCGGCCACTTCCCGCCGCTGTGGACGGAGTGGAATGGCCAGTACCGGGACACCGTGCGCGACTTCTGGCGCGGCAGGCCGGCCACGCTGCCGGAGTTCGCGTCGCGGCTGACCGGATCGAGCGACCTGTACGAGACCAGCGCCCGGCGACCCGTTGCGTCAGTGAACTTCATCACCTGTCACGACGGCTTCACAATGCGCGACCTCGTCAGCTATGACCGCAAGCACAACGAGGCCAACGGCGACTACAACCGCGACGGCAGCGACGACAACCGGTCCTGGAACTGCGGCGCAGAGGGCCAGACGGACAGCCCGGCGGTGAACGAGCTGCGGGCCCGGCAGGTGCGGAACTTCCTGGTCACGCTGTTCTGCTCGCAGGGCGTCCCGATGCTGCTGGCCGGCGACGAGATGAGCCGCACCCAGCGCGGCAACAACAACGCGTACTGCCAGGACAACGACGTGTCCTGGATCGACTGGGAGGCGGCCTCCAAGCAGCAGGACCTGATCGACTTCACCTGCCTGCTGTCCGAGCTGCGCCGGGCGCACCCGGTGTTCCGCAGACGCCGCTTCTTTTCCGGCCGTGCGGCGGCCGAAGGCGTGGCGGACATCGTGTGGCTGACCCCGGCGGGGCGGCAGATGACCGACGACGACTGGCAGACCGGCTACGCCAGGTCGCTAACGGTGTTCCTGAACGGGGACGCGATCACCGAGCCCGGGCCGCGCGGCGACACCGTGCGGGACGACAGCTTCCTGCTGCTGTTCAACGCCAACCGGGAGCCGGTGACGTTCACCGTGCCCGGCGTGCGGTTCGGGCCCGGCTGGGAGATCGTGATCAGCACGGCCACCGCCATCGGCGCCGCGGCTCCCGACGCTACCGGGACGATCATCGTGCGGCCGGGACGCAGCATCGAGCTCGCTGGCCGTTCGATCATGGTGCTGCGCGGCACCGGGGACGGCGCGTCTGGTTGACTGCTTGCCGTGCGCAAGATCTTCCCGCCCGGCCCGGCCGCGCCCGATATCCACCCGGACGACATTTGTGCCGTGGCCGAGCTCTACGCTTACCCCACCGGGGCATCCGCGGAACCCTGGCTGCGTGCCAACATGATCGAGAGCATCGACGGCGCCGGCAGCCTGAACGGGCGCTCCGGCGGGCTGTCCGGCGACGCCGACCGGGCAGTGTTCGCCGTCCTGCGCAGCCTTGCCGACGTGATCCTGGTGGGCGCCGGCACGGCAAAGGCGGAGAAGTACCGCCCGGTCCGCCAGAAGGAGATCTGGCCGGAGCTTCGCGCCGGGGGACGGCATCCCACGCCGCCGATCGCGGTCGTGACCAGGCAGCTCAGCCTGGACCTCGACAGCCCTCTGGTGTCCGGGGCGGACGGCGGAGCCCGTACGATCCTGCTCACCAGCGAGGCGGCGCCGGCTGACCGCAGGAGGGCAGCGGCCGCGCACGCCGATGTGGTCGTGGCCGGCCGGGACATGGTGGCGCCGTCGGCGATCGCGGCGGAGCTGGCGGCCCGGGGTTACCGGAACGTGCTCGTCGAGGGCGGCCCGACGCTGCTCCGGCAGATCGCCGACGCCGGGCTGCTCGACGAGCTGTGCCTCACGTTCAGCCCGGTGCTGGAGGGCGGCCTGGCCGGCCGGATCCTGGCCGCGCCGGACAAGCCAGCGGCGGAAGGCCCGGCTGGCAGGCTGCGCCTCGCGCACGTGCTCGAAGACGACGGCAGCCTGCTCTGCCGCTATCTGCGGCTGAACGGATAACGTGGCCTCCACGGCGGCGGGAGGCGGTCCTGCCGGGGCGGGATCGGGAGCGACGAATGCCACTGCACCGCAAGGTCGACGAGGCCGAAGCTGACTCCGAGCTTGACATCAACCCGGTGTACGTCCGCGAGGTGCACCTGCACGTTCCCCGCAACCGGATTCCCGAGCACGGCATGCTGCCGGACACGGCGCTGCAGGCAGTCCGGGACGAGCTGATCCTGGACGGCAACGCCAGGCTGAACCTGGCCACGTTCGTGACGACCTGGATGGAGCCGCAGGCCCAGCAGCTGATGGCCGACTGCTTCGACAAGAACATGATCGACAAGGACGAGTACCCGCAGACCGCCGAGCTGGAGCGGCGCTGCGTGAACATCCTCGCGGAGCTGTGGCACGCCCCACCCACCTCCCCTTCCCCCTCCACGGGCGAGCCCGGACCCGACGGCACCACGCTCGCCACCGGCGTTGGCTGCTCGACCACCGGCTCGAGCGAGGCCTGCATGCTCGGCGGGATGGCCCTGCTGTGGCGCTGGCGGGCCGCGCGGAAGGCAGCCGGGGCCGACGCGACCCGGCCGAACCTGGTGATGGGCTCGAACGTCCAGGTCTGCTGGGAGAAGTTCTGTCGCTACTGGCAGGTCGAGCCCAGGCTTGTGCCGATGGCGCCGGGCCGGCTTCACCTGACCGGTCCCGAGGCGGCGGCGCGTTGCGATGAAAACACGATCGGCGTCGTGGCGGTGATGGGGTCCACAATGGACGGCAGCTACGAGCCGGTGCTGGAAATAAACGACGAGCTCGACAAGCTCGAGGCCGCGAAGGGGCTGGACATCCCCATTCACGTGGACGGCGCGTCGGGCGGGTTCGTGGCGCCGTTTCTGCACGCGGGTCTGCTGTGGGACTTCCGGGTTCCCCGGGTGGCCTCGATCAACTCCTCGGGCCACAAGTACGGGCTGGTCTACCCCGGGGTCGGCTGGGTGGTGTGGCGGGACGCCGACGCCCTGCCCGAGGACCTGATCTTCAAGGTCAACTACCTCGGTGGGGAGATGCCGACGTTCGCGCTGAACTTCTCCAGGCCCGGCAGCCAGGTCGCCGCTCAGTACTACAACTTCCTCAGGCTCGGCTTCTCCGGCTACCGGGAAATCCAGCAGGCGTGCCAGGACGTGGCCAAGTACCTGTCCAGCGAGATCGCGGCCATGGGCCCGTTCGAGCTGCTCACCGACGGCAGCGACCTGCCCGTGTTCGCGTTCAAGCTGCGGGACCCGGCCGGCTCCGGCTACACGGTCTTCGACCTGTCCGAGCGGCTGCGGCAGCGGGGGTGGCTGGTACCGGCCTACACGTTCCCCGAGGACATGCAGGACACGGCCGTGCTGCGGATCGTGATCAGGAACGGCCTCAGCCGGGATCTCGCCGAGGTCCTGCTCGACGACCTCAGAGTGCAGGTAGAGGTGCTCGAGTCGCACCCGCACCCGCCGGTGCCGCTGATGCCCGGGTCGGAACAGCAGCGCGGCGGCTTCGCCCACTAGCAGGGCGTGTCCTGTAGATCTCAGCGGCTACAAAAACATTCCGTAGTGTCGCCGGCCCGTAGGGTCGCCGGCCCGTAGGGTCGCCGGCCCGTAGCGTCTGCTAGAACGACAGCGCCGGGCCGGCGACACTACGCGGCCTGCCTGCGGTGTGCCTGAGATGGTCGATATGTTGTTGTTTGGGGAGCGCGCTTCGCTGGTTCTGGCCATGCGCAGGGTTTCGGCTCGATGTGTGCTGCTTTTTCGGTGCGCCCGTATTTGCCGCGGAGGTGCCGCGATCCGGATCAGCGACCGGACCCAGCCCGATGACCTACGGGACACGACTTGGCACCCCGCGTCACGGCCGTCCCCGAGCCGTATCAGCTGGGTGAAATTTTTTTCGATCCTGTCATTTTGCGGCCGTCATAGTCGACCATTTTGTCGGTACGTGCCGATAGCGTGGTCATTGACGAAAGCACCTCGAACATTCCGGAGGAGGTGAACCCGATGCCCGCCGGTACGCTAGAACCCGAGCCCGAAGGACGGCCTGAGCGCGATGAGCCAGAGCCGCATGGTGACCGTGGAGGGCCGCGGTTCACCTGGGTGCCGGGCAGCGAGCTGGACGGTCACGAGCTGTCCGGCCCGGTACCGCCCGAGGCGCTGCCGGGCGGCCAGGCGGCTGGCGCCGGCCCGGCAGGGCTGGACTGGCAGGCGCTGCTGAACGCGCTGGCTGCCAGCGGCCTGCTGGACGGCGATCCGGAGAGCCAGGACGCCGAGCTCGCGGAGGAGCTGGCGGCTGAACGGGACGGGCGGATGGGCCCGCCCATGGACCCGGCCGGGCTCGCCGCCTTGGCTGTCGAGTACATGGAGCCCGGGCCGTCGCTGGCCGGGTGGCTGGAGGTTGCGGCCGGCGCGGCAGCCTCGCTGGACGAGTACGACCTGACCGGGCTCGCGATCGCCGCCCGCAAGCAGGCCGCGCACGCGAACGGGGTCGAGCTCACCGCGGTGGCCCAGATCACGTCCCGCGCTGCCGCCGCTGACCGGCGGGTTGGCGTGAGCGTCGAGGGCCGCCCGGCGCGCGTCTGCCGTGACGCGGTGGGACAGGTCGAGATGGCGCTGCGGCTGTCCCCTGACCGCGCTCAGGCGTGGGCGGACCTGGCGCTCACCCTGACCTGGCGGCTGCCGAGGACCGGCGCGGCCCTGGCCACCGGATGGATCGACCTGGATCGCGCCGAGATCATCGCGGGAGCCGTGTCCGTGCTGAGCGAGCAGACCGCCCGGCAGGTTGAGGCGAAGGCGTTGCCCGAGGCACGGCGCAAGACGTATGCCCAGTTGCGCCGCTGGCTGCATGACCTGGTGATCGCCGCTGACCCCGATGGGGCGGAGGAGCGTCGCCGGAAGGCCCAGCGCAACGCGAACGTGCGCCTGTATGCCGACGATGACCAGACCGCGACGCTGCTGGCGGACAAGCTGCCCCAGATCGAGGCCGCGTCGGGGTTCGCCAGGATCAACGCTCTGGCCCGGGCGCGCAAGGCGGCCGGGCTGCCCGGCAGTCTGGGTCTGCACCGCGCTCAGGTGCTCCTCGGCCTGATCCTGGGCACCTCGCCGCCGACACCTCCTGCCGAAGGCGCACCGCCCGACGAGCCTCCACCGCCCGGCAGCGACCCCGGCCCCCGCGGCGGGCCTGATAGCGATCACCGACCCGGCCCTGATGGCAACGGGCCGGGCCGCGACAAGCCCCGCGTGCCGCCATACGAGCCGCCTCCGCCGCCATACGAGCCGCCTCCGCCGCCGGACGGGCCGCTGCCCGCCGACGGCCTGGACGATGCCGGTGACGGCCTCGACGGTGGCGGCAACGACGCCGATACCAGGGACGCCGTCGACCCGTGGGAGTCCGACGACGATCCGTATGGCACCGGCCCGGAGCCGGTCTGGCCAGCGCTCGGTACGCCGCCGCCGGGTCTGGCCCGGCCCGTCCCGGCCGACGGAACCCCGCCAGCCGCCGGCCTGCTGGACGTGACGCTGCCCTGGGCAACGCTGGCCGGGCTCGCCGGCCGGCCGGGAACGCTCGGCAGGATCGGAGCGATCACACCCGGCCAGGCA
>JASHQP010000755.1 GCA_030039095.1 Streptosporangiaceae bacterium | reverse complement strand
CCGTCAGCCGCGGCGGGCCAGCTGAAGACCGTGGCCAGCCCGGCGGCCGCGGCCAGGCCGACCCAGGCCAGCGGCCAGCGGCCAGGATGGTGGCTGAGCAGCGGCGGGATGACGGTGCCGCTGACCGCGATGCCGAGCCCGGCGCCGGCGAAATAGATCGAGAGCGGAAGGGCGGACCCGCGGCTGGCCGCGGCGCGGGAGGCGAGCACGCCTCCCGCGATGAACACCAGCGCCCCCGACACCCCTGCTGCCGCACGCATCAGCAGCAGTACCGGGTAGCTGCCGGTGACCGCGGTGGCGGCGAGCGCGGCCGCGGTGACGGTCATGCCGAGCCGGAACGTCGCCGTTTCGCTCAGCCGCCGCGCCACCGGGCCTGCGGCCACGGCGCCCACCAGGTACCCGAGGCTGTTGGCGGTGGTCAGCGTGCCGGCCTTGGCGAGGCTCCAGCCGAGCTCAGCGCGCATGGCCGGGACAAGCAGGCCGTAGGCAAAGCGGGCCAGCCCGAGAGCGGCCGCGGTCCCCAGCGCCAGCAGGGCCGGCCGCAGCCAGGCTTCTGCCCGGCCGCGGCGCTGCATCGTGGCGGGCGCGTCGGGAACTGGCGGTGTCACCGTCCCCAAAACTACCGGCCGCGCGGTAGCTGGCCAGACGCGGAGCCCGGCTCACGCAGGTTTGAGCGCCGGCACGAGGGTAGATGAAATGGCTGCTTCATAAGGTTCATGAGAGGAAGCCCCAATGGCGATCATCCTTGTGGCCCTGCTGATCGTGCTTATCTTCGGAGCACTCGGGTTTGCGCTCCACGTCCTGTGGTGGCTGGCACTCGTCGCGCTGGTTATCTGGCTGCTCGGATTCGTCGTGCGCATCGGCGAGACGGTCGCGGCCCCACGCCGCCGCTGGTACAGCCCATCGTCGCCGCGCCGCCGCTGGTATTACTGGTAAATTCAGCGACTTTGGGCCTGCCCGGTTTCTGCCGGGCAGGCCCATTTTCTTTTATGGCACGCGGATGCCGTCTGTTTGAGGTTCGCCTCCCCGGGCAGTGCAGTCGCACTCGTAATACCGAACCCGGGAGGAAGGCCATGTCAACCGGGACCATCGTCGTCATCGTCATCGTCATCATCGTGGTGGTGGCCATCATCGCCGGGGTCGTGTACGACCAGCGCCGGCGCCGGCTCCAGCAGCGCTTCGGCCCCGAGTACGAGCGGCTGGTCGAGGAGACCGGCAGCAAGGCCAAGGCCGAGGCCGAACTGACCAGCCGCCGGCGCCGCGTCGCCGGCCTGGACATCCGGCCGCTGGACCCCGCCGCGCGAGCCCGCTGCGCGGAGAGCTGGGCGGCGGTCCAGGAACAGTTCGTCGACTCCCCGCAGGAAGCCGTGATGGCCGCCCAGCGGCTGGTCATGACCGTCATGCAGGAGCGCGGCTACCCCACCGAGGGCGGCGACCAGATGGTTGCCGACCTGTCCGTGGACCACGCGAACGTGCTCGACCACTACCGCACCGCCTACGACATCAACCAGCGCGCCGCGGATAACCAGGCATCGACCGAGGACCTGCGGCAGGCCATGATCCACTATCGCGCCCTGTTCCAGGACCTGCTCGGCGAGACCTCCAGCGTCACCGAGACGCCGGTCACCGAGACCGGCGTGCCAGCGGACGAGTACGACGCCGAGCCCGCAACGACCGGGTCCGACGTGCCCAGGCAGCGGCGCTCCTGGCGCTCCTGAGTAACCGGACGGGGCAACCGGCCCGCCCAGCCGGGCAACCGGCCCTGGTCGAGCTCTTCCTCGGGGCCAAGGCCGAGCGGCAGAGCCTGGACCGCTGACCGCGGAAGACCTCCCGGCCGGTTCCGTTTCAGAAGCGCTGCCGGGGTAGTTGCTCAGATGAGACCTGAACCGCCGCACCACGCCGCGCGTGGCAGATAACGAGGCGGAGAGAGACGAGACGAAGATGAGTTTGCCAGCCGCGGAGGAGCGGGCCCTGACCAGTATCGAGCAAGTATTGCGGTCCCGCGATCCCAGGCTCAGCTCGCTCTTCTCGATCTTCACCAGGCTGACCCGGCAGGAAGCGATGCCGGCCATCGAGGAGATCCGTCGGCGGCGCTGGCGGCCGCAGCCGGGCGCCGTGGTCCTGGTCGCGATCGCCCTGCTCGTCTGCGGCATCGTCGCCGGCTCTCTCGCCACCGGGAACGGCTGCGTGCAGGCGCCAGCCGCCACCGCCACGGCCCAGCCCTCCGCGATCGCCGCAGCCACCAGCGTCGCGCATTGCGGCGCCCGCCCGTCGCCGTTATCCAGGACCCCCTAGTCCATGGCCACTGTGCGAAGTAGATACGGGAATACCCGCACCTATCCCGCACGGAGAGTTCTCGGGCGCCTATTCCGGCGCGTCGCGGTGGCGCAGGACGACCACGGAGCGGCCGGAGACCGGCATGGTGGCGGAGCTCTCCAGCACATCGCCGGATGAGCGGCCGGGATCGGCCGTGTCGGTGACCAGTTCCCACCAGTGGCCCCACTGCTTGGGCAGCGTCCACTCGATCGGCTCGGGGTCGGTGTTGAACAGAAGCAGGAACGAGTCGTCCGTGATCCTCCGCCCGCGCCGGTCACGGTCGGTGATCGCCGCGCCGTTGAGGAACACGCCGACCGATGGCGGGGAGGCCTCCCAGTCGTCGTCGCCCATCTCCGCCCCGTCCGGGCGGAACCAGCCGAGATCCACCGAGCCCCGGATCGAGTGGCCCTGGAACCAGCGCCGGCGGCGCAGCACCGGGTGGTCGCGTCGCAGCCCGATCAGCAGGCGGGTGAACTCGAGCAGGTCCCCGTCGACGTGGTCCCAGTCGTACCAGGAGATCTCGTTGTCCTGGCAGTAGGCGTTGTTGTTGCCGCGCTGGGTGCGCCCGAGCTCGTCCCCGCCGAGCAGCATCGTCACCCCCTGCGAGAGCAGCAGCGTGGCCAGGAAGTTTCGCTGCTGCCGATGCCGCATCGCGAGCACCGCGGGGTCGTCGGTGTCGCCCTCGGCCCCGCAGTTCCACGACCGGTTGTGCGCCTCGCCGTCGGCGTTGTCCTCGCCGTTGGCCTCGTTGTGCTTCTCGTTGTAGGAGACGAGGTCGCGCAGCGTGAACCCGTCATGCGCGGTGACGAAGTTGACGCTGGCCCCGGGGTGGCGGGTATCGGCCTGGTACAGGTCGGAACTCCCGGTCAGCCGGGAGCCGAACTCACCGAGCGTGGCTGGCTCGCCCCGCCAGAAGTCACGCACCGTGTCCCGGTAGCGGCCGTTCCACTCCGACCACAGCGCCGGGAAGTTGCCGACCTGGTAGCCGCCCTCGCCGATGTCCCACGGCTCGGCGATGAGCTTGACCTGCGAGACCACCGGGTCCTGCTGGATCAGGTCGAAGAACGCGGACAGCCGGTCGACGTCGTGGAACTGGCGGGCCAGGCTGGCGGCCAGGTCGAACCGGAACCCGTCCACGTGCATCTCGGTCACCCAGTACCGCAGCGAGTCCATGATCAGCTGCAGGGTGTGCGGGTGACGCACGTTCAGGCTGTTTCCCGTGCCCGTCGTGTCGTAGTAGAACCGCAGGTCGTCCGGGACCAGGCGGTAGTACGCGGCGTTGTCGATCCCCTTCATCGAGAGCATCGGGCCCAGGTGGTTGCCCTCGGCGGTGTGGTTGTACACCACGTCGAGGATCACCTCGATTCCGGCCTCGTGCAGCGCCCTGACCATCGCCTTGAACTCAGACACCTGCTCGCCGCGCTGGCCGGTCGCCGCGTACTCGTTGTGCGGGGCCAGGAAGCCGATCGAGTTGTAGCCCCAGTAGTTGCGCAGGCCCCGCTCGACGAGGTGGGCGTCGTGCACGAACTGGTGCACCGGCAGCAACTCGACGGCGGTGACACCGAGCCCGGTGAGGTACTCGATGGCCGCCGGATGGGCCATGCCCGAGTACGTGCCGCGCTGCTGCTCGGGGATGGCGGGACGCCGCTCGGTGAAGCCCTTGACGTGGACCTCGTAGATGACGGACTCGTTCAGCTGCACGTCCGGGGGGCGGTCGTTGCCCCAGTCGAAGTAGGGGTTGTGCACGACCGACCTGGGCACGAACGGGGCGCTGTCGTCGCCGCTGGGCGCGTTCTCCTCGCCGAACTGGTAGGGGAAGCAGGCCGGGTTCCAGTCCACCTGCCCCTCGATGGCCTTGGCGTACGGGTCCAGCAGCAGCTTGGCCGGATTGCAGCGCTGGCCTCGCTCCGGAGCCCAGGGCCCGTGCACCCGGTAGCCGTACCGCTGCCCCGGGGCGATCGTCGGCAGGTAGGCGTGCCACACGAACGCGTCGATTTCCTCGAGGCCCAGCCGTTCCTCCTGGCCCTCGTCATCGAACAGGCAAAGCTCGACCCTTTCCGCCATCTCCGAGAACAGAGAGAAGTTGGTGCCCGCGCCGTCGTACGCGGCCCCCAGCGGATAGGGCCGGCCCGGCCAGTTCTCGATGGCGGCCTCGGTCATGTACGGCTGAGTCCTCCCCTGCGGGGGACTCCGCCCCCGCATTCCCCCAAAACCACGCCCGGTGCGTCCTTGAACCGGCCACGCTACCGGTAACTCAGGGCTCACGCTGCTCGGACACGATCGCGACCGTGTCGGGCGGCAAGACGATGCCCCGATTCGTCAGCTCGACAGCCGGATCGGAGGCCGCGAGCAGCTCCGCCTCGGGCGAGGCGCCGAATGTCCAGCTTGCGGCGCCCAGGTTGACGGCGGTGGTCACGGCCCCGCGGCGGACCACGAGCCAGCCGAGGCCCGGGTCGCACGCGGTCTGTCCGCGGCCGGGGCGGGGATCGGTGAGCGCCGGGACCCGCCGCCGCAGCGCGATCAGCTCGGTGTACCACGCCAGCAGGCTGGCGTGGCGTTCCTTCCCTAGCTCGGCCCAGTCGAGCTTGGACCGCTCGAACGTGGCCGGGTCCTGCGGATCGGGCACCCCCTCGGGGCTCCAGCCGAACGAGGCGAACTCCGCGCGCCGGCCGCCGCTCACCTCCCGGCCGAGCTCGGCGTCCTCGTGGCTGGTGAAGTACTGGAACGGGGTGCTCGCGCCCCATTCCTCGCCCTGGAACAGCAGCGCCACGAACGGCGAGGTCAGCAGCAGCGCCGCCGCCACCCGCAGCCGGCCGTCGCTGATCAGCGCGGCGGTGCGCTCGCCCAGCGCGCGGTTGCCGACCTGATCGTGGTTCTGGGTGCAGACCACGAACCGGCTGCCGGGCAGCCCCGCCGGCTTTCGACCGAAGATGCGACCGCGGAACCTCGAGTACACGCCGTCGTAGACCCACGCCTGGCGCAGCGCCTTGGCCAGCAGCGGCAGCGGCCCGAAGTCCTCGTAGTAGCCGCTGCGGTCGCCGGTCAGCGTCGCGTGCAGCGCGTGGTGCCATTCGTCGGCCCACGCGGCGTCCAGGCCATACCCGCCGACATCCGTGCCACGGACGAACCGGGGGTCGTTCAGGTCACTTTCGGCCACGAGGAACAGCGGCCGGCCCTGGTTCGCCGCGAGCGCGGCCACCTCCCCGCTGAGCTGCTCGAGGATGTGCGTCGCGGAGTCGTCGGTGATCGCGTGCACCGCATCCAGGCGGAGCCCGTCACAGTGGTAGTCGCGCAGCCACATCAGCGCGTTGTCGATGACGAACCGGCGGACCTCGTCGCTGCCGGGGCCGTCGAAGTTGACCGCCTGGCCCCAGTTGGTCCGATGCCGCCCGGAGAAGTAGGGCCCGAACTCGGGCAGGTAGTTGCCCGCGGGGCCGAGGTGGTTGTAGACGACGTCCATGATCACGCCCAGGCCGCGCGCGTGCGCGGCGTCGACCAGCCGCTTCAGCCCGTCGGGCCCGCCGTACGCGTGATGCGGCGCGAACAGGTCCACCCCGTCGTAGCCCCAGCCGCGCGGGCCGGAGAACTCGGCGACCGGCAGCAACTCGATCGCGTCCACGCCGAGGCCGGCCACGTGATCGAGGTGCGCGATCGCCCCGTCGAACGTTCCCTCGGCCGAGAACGTGCCGACGTGGCATTCGTAGAGCACCGACCCGGCCAGCGGCAGCCCGCGCCAGCGCCCGTCGGTCCAGGCGAAGGCCGCGTGGTCGACCACCCGGGACGGGCCGTCGATGCCCTCCGGCTGGAAGGGCGAGCGCGGGTCCGGGAGAGCCGGCCCGCCATTTATCCGGAACGAGTAGTCCGTGCCCGGTACGGCTCCATCCACGGAACTCGCCCACCAGCCGCCGGCGGACGGCCGCATCGGCACTTCCCGGCCTCCGGTGACAACGTCCATGCTGGTCTTGCCGGGAGCCCACACCCGGAACGTGTGCACCGTGCTGGCCTGGCTCATACGTCCCTGGCCAGGACGGCGACCGGGAACCGCCGCAGCAGGTCGGCCACGGCGGCCTCGCCACCGTCGGCCGGCGCGCCGGTGAGCACGTCGGCCCAGGGCCCGGGCGGCAGGCCGACCGTGGTGCCCGCCCAGCCTTCGGCCACGTCCGGGACCAGCCGGGGGACGACCACGACCAGCTCGCTGTTACGCGTGAAGGCCACTATGTTCGATGATCTTGGGCCGGCAGAACTCAGCGCCTCGTACCCGGAACCCGGGGCATAGGCACCGGGGTGACGGCGGCGGTGCCGCAGGACGCGGTGAATGAGCCAGAGCTTCGGGCCGCCGTCGGCGCCGCGGGCCAGGGCTGCCTCGGGCCCGGCGCCGGCCAGGCTGTCCAGCAGTGCGCGGCGGCGCGCGTAGTCGACCGGGCGGCGGTTGTCCGGGTCGACAAGGGACTCCTGGAACACCTCGGTGCCCTGGTACAGGTCGGGGACGCCCGGGCAGGTCAGCATCAGCGCGGTCTGGGCCAGGGAGTTGACCCGGCCGCGCTCGACGATCCGGTGCTCGGCCAGGAAGCCTTCCAGGTCGGCGGTGAACGCCCGGTCGGCGAGGGCCCCGGCCACGAACTCCGGCAGCGCGTCGTCGTAACCGGCGTTCGGGTCGGTCCACGAGGTGTGCACCTTGGCTTCCTTCGCCGCCTTCAGCATGAACGCGCCGACCCGGCCCGCCTCGATCGGCCAGGCGCCGACCAGCGTCTGGTACAGCAGGTACTCGGCGTTGCGGTCCGGCCAGCCGTCCCGCTTGTGGGCGTTGTTCCGGTCCGCCCAGCGGGCGACGGCGCCCTCCCAGGCGCCGGGCAGCTCGGACAGCACGCTGATCCTGGCCCGCACGTCGCCGCTGCGCTTGGTGTCGTGGGTGGACAGGGTCAGCATCGTCTCCGGCCAGTGCGCCGCCGCGTGCGCCATGGCCCGGTGGAAGTCAGCGGGCGAGCTGCCGAACCGGCCCGGGTCGCCGCCCACCTCGTTGAGGCTGATCAGCGGCTGGTACCGGTAGAACGCGGTGTCTTCCACGCCCTTGGCCATGACCGGCGCGCTGACCTGGGGGAACCGGATCGCGAAGCTGGTCTCCTCGTCGCCGGCGCAGGTCCCGGTGATCAGGTCGCCGATGAACTGCAGCAGCTCGCCGTCGTGGTCCGGGCAGCGCCGCGTTGCCGTGGCGACGGCGTCGGCGACGTGCGCCAGGTCGGCGGGCCTTGCGGGGTGCCCGGGGCGGAAGTACGTGCGGTACACGCCGAACGCCGCGATGATCTCGCGCAGCGCCTCCCGCAGCTCGCGGCGCGTGTGATCGCGGTGACGGCGGTGGCGCTCGCAGACGTCGGCGAGCAGGCCGGTCAGCCGCTCCACCTCGGCGGCCAGTTCCTCGCGCATGATCTGCAGCTTGGCGGAGAGCACGACGTCCGCGTAGTCCTGCTGCAGCCCGGTGAACCGCGCGTAGCAGGCCCGCATGGCCGCCTCGCTGCCCGGGTCGACGAACAGCCCGCCTGCCTGGTTGAGGAACTCGTAGCCGGTGGTCCCGGCCACCGGCCACGTCGCGGGGAGCTGCTCGCCGGCCTGGAGGATCTTCTCCACCACGACGTAGGCACCGCCGGTGGCGTCGCGGAGCCTGGCCAGGTATCCCTCGGGGTCGGCGAGCCCGTCCACGTGGTCGATTCGCAGCCCGTCCACCGAGCCGCCGGCGACCAGGTCGAGGATCAGCCGGTGGGTGTCGGCGAACGTGGTCTCGTCCTCCACCCGCAGCCCGGCCAGGGTCTCGATATCGAAGAACCGCCGGTAGGACAGTTCCTCGGCACCGGTGCGCCAGTACGCGAGCCGGAAGTTCTGCTCCCGCAGCAGCTCGTCGAGTGCGTCCGGATCGTGGTTCAGCGCGTCGACCTCCGCGTCGATCGCCTTGGCCACCTCGGGGCGGGCCCGGCACAGGTCGGCGAGGCGAGCCCGCAGTACCTCCTTGTCCCGGTGCCGCTCCACCACCGCGGCCCGGTCCGTGCGGCTGGCGTGCGGCAGCCGGCCGAACGCGACAGCCAGGCTCTCCAGTTCCTCGGACCCGGCCCTGGCGCCGGCCTTCTCGAGGAGCCCTGCCAGGGTGCGCGGGGAGATCGGCGCCTCGTGGGTGTAGTAGCGCACGGAAAACGAGCCGCCGTGGCGCTCCAGCACCAGGTCGCCAGCCTCGAGGACCCGGCCGTACTGGTCGCCGAGCACCGGCATCAGCACGGTGGCCGCCAGCTTGCGCTGCGGCGGGTCCCAGTCGATGTCGAAGTGGCCGGCGTACACACTCGACGGCCCGTTCTCCAGCACGTCCCACCACCAGGCGTTGGCCCGCCCGGCCAGCGCCATGTGGTTGGGCACGATGTCGAGCACCTCGCCGAGGCCGTCGCTGGTGAGCTTCGCGGCGAGCCTGCGGTAGCCCCCGGCGCCGCCCAGCTCGCCGTTCAGCCGGGAGTGGTCGACCACGTC
>JASHQP010000754.1 GCA_030039095.1 Streptosporangiaceae bacterium | reverse complement strand
TCGGTGGTCACCCACGTGGTCCCGGCGCCCTGGCCCAGGCCGATCGCGGAGAGCGCGGCGCGCACGGCGGCCTCCGGCAGCGCGGCGGCCTGGGGGTCGCCGGCGTTGACCGCGGGGACCAGCACGGCCGCGCAGGACGGCCCGCTGATCGGTTGGCGGCCGCTGACCAGGACGATGTCGCCCGCGATGAGGTCACCGTCGGGGGTGAGCCACGCGTCGAGGATCCCCGCCGCCTCCAGCGCGGCCTCCAGCCCAGCCCGCTCTTGTTCGGGCACACCGGGCGCGAAGTCGGTCACCTTCCACAACGGTGCCCCAGGCCGGCTGTCGCGGACCATCGGATCTCTGGTGTGCGGCAGCGGTGGAGCGTCGTGGCCGCCGGCCTCCAGGCGCCCGATCTCGGCCGTCAGCTCGGCCGCGGTCGCCACGGCGGTGTCCCGGCGGGCGGAGAGCTGCGCGTCCTGGCGGCCCAGTGCGTCGACAGCGGATCGGGCCGCGTCGTCGATCACCTGCCGGGCCGGGTTCTCCCCGTCGCCGCCCGCAGCCCATTCCGTGACGATCCCGATGAGCTCGTCGGGGTCGTCAAACTGCAGCTCGGTCAGCCCGGCGAGATATCTGCGGAAGGCGGCGGTGAGTTCCGCGGCCTGTGCAGCGGCGGCGCGCTCCTGCGCGGCGACCCGGGTGCTGGCCGCATCGATCTCCGCGGTGAGCCTGTCCACCTCGGCTCGGGCCGCCTCGGCTGCCGAGCGGCGGACGGCGACCACGGCGAGCAGGCCGTCCAGCTGCTCGATGGCCCGAGCCTGCCGGCCGGCGACCTCGTCGGCGGCGCGCCGCGCCCGCGGCAGGTCCTCACGCCAGCCCTCGGTTGCCACACGATGACCCGGCGCGCACCGTGCCGCAGCGGCCGCGGCGCTGGCGGTGTCCTCCGCGCCGCGCAGTTTCTCCCCCGCGGCGGACGCGCGCTGTGCGGCTTCGCTGGCCTGCTTCGAGCGACGGGACAGTTCCCCGGTCAGCCGGTCACGTGCCTGCTCCCGGTCCGCGGCCGCCTCGTCACGCTGTCTCGCATCCTCGCGGCGGCGGTCGAGCTCGGCTGCATCGCGCATCGCGGGATCCAGCCGCAGTGCCTCGCGCCGCGCCTCCAGCCTGATTCGCTCCTGCTGGAGCTGTTCCAGCTCGCCTCGGGCCGCTTGCAGCTCCTCGTCCGCCCGCTCGTACGCCTCCTCCGCCGCGGTCAGGTCCCGGCCGAGCTGCTCGTACCGGCTCTGCGCCTGACGCGGCCCGGCCGCCTTGCGCTTGGCGGCGACCTGCGCGTACTTGCGGTAGTGGCGCAGGAACTCCTCTGCGGCGCCGCGCGCCTCGGCCAGCGCCCGCAGCGCGTCGCGTTCCTCGTCCAGGCCGCGGAACGCTTCGGCGACGGTTGTCACCAGGCCCGGGCTGAGCGGCGGCAGTGCCTCGGTGAGCGCGCGGGACAGCAGCCTCTCGTCGGGCTTCTTCGACAGCTGTGGCTGGCGCAGCTGGATCAGCAGGTTGACCAGCGTCTCGTAGCGATGCTCGCCGAGCCCGAACAGGGCCTCGTCCACCGCCCGCCGGTAGTCGGATGCCCGGTCGTACACGAGCCCGTGCCCGTCGATCTCCTCACGCAGCTTTTCCCTGGTGAGCGGCACCCGGCTGGGCGGCAGCAGATGGAGCTGCTCGCCGACGCGCTGCGTCGTGACGAAGAACCAGTGCCGTGCGATGCCCCGGCCGGCGACGGCCTTCAGGCCGCAGCCGATCGTGCGGAACTTCGTGGTCCCGTCGGCGGCCCGGCGCCCGAACTCGAGCCACGCGTACCCCAGGCGCTCGGGATGAGGGTGCCTGCCGCCCAGGAGCAGATTCCACTCCATCTTCTTCTGCCGGTCGCCGTCCGGCTCCACCCGGTGCGGGGCAAGCTCTCCGTCGAGCAGGAACGGCAGCGTCAGCGCGAGCACCTTGGACTTGCCGGTTCCGTTGTTCCCGCGCAGCAGCAGGCGGCCGTCGTGGAACCAGAACTCCTCGGCGTCGTAGTAGAACAGGTCGACCAGGCCGGCCCGCAGTGGCTTCCACCGCTCAGAACAGGGCGCTGGCAGCATCGACTGTCGCCTTTCTCGTTTCCCGGATCGTGGGCTCGTCCAGGGCGAACCGGGCGATCGCCGGGCGGCCCCGGACCGCCTGCCCGTCCACCTGGACCAATCGGAGCGCGGACAGCTTCTCCAGCGCGATCGCGAGCAGTTCCGTCTCCGCGCCCGGCTCCGTCACGCCCTTGCGCCAGTAGCCGGCGTGCTCGGCGGCCGCCCGCCGGACGAAACCGTGCAGCTCGTCGACCGTGGACTGCTCGCGGCGGGCGAGGTACTCGGCGACCAGCAGCGTGACGTGACCGTCGGTGCGCTGCTCGGGCATGCGCACGTCGGTCAGCTCGTCGTCCGGGTCGACCATGGCGATCCCCTCGGCGCGCATCTCGGGGATCAGCCCGGTCGCCTCCTCGATCCGCCGGGTGATCGCGTGCCGCTGCGACAGCAGGTAGGCGCGTTCGTCGTCGTCGTCGAGCTCGTCGTAATACACGACCGGGTCTTCCAGCAGCCGCCGGGTGAGCCGCCGGCGCAGGGCCTGATTGCGCACCTCGTCGCTCTCGACCAAGGGTTCCGTGGTCAGCTCGGCCAGCCGCTGGGGTAGCGTTCCGGCTGTTACGGTCGATGGTCCCCGGGTGCCGGACAGCAGCACCCCCAGAACCGGCCTGCGCACGTCGTAGAGCACATCGGTGCCGGCGGACAGGTACGCGTCCTCGTCGCCGGCGACCCGGATCAGGACCCCCCAGCCCAGCAGCAGGCGGATGACCGCGACCAGGTCGGACCGGTCCGCCCGGCTGTCCAGCGTGAGCGTGAACCCAGCCGCGGCCAGTTCCGGATCGGCCGCGGCCGTCAGCACGTCATCGGCCAGGCTCCCGAGCGTGGTCTGCGCGTCGGCGCGTGCGAGCGCCGACAGGGTCAAGCACAACGTGACGTACCGGCGCCGGCCGAACGGCTCCTTGTTGTGCCCGCGTGCGGGGTGAGAGGCGTCCGACACCGTCGTGGCGGTCTTGAACAGCCGGGCCGTTTCCGAGTCCGCGACGAGACGCCATCCGGTCTCGCGGTTCAGCCACTCGCGCAGCTCGGTCACGTGCCGCCGGACCAGGACCAGAACCTCGCGGTCCGTGTCCGCGATCAGCAGCGGCTTGGCCAGCAGGGCGCGCAGGGCGACCCGGCGCTGCGCTCGCTCCTCGGCCGGGATCACGGCGCTAGGTCCGTGATCTCGATGATGTGCTCCGGGCCTTCGAGCGTGCCATCGGCGGTGCGGATCGTCGCCGCTGGGCCGTCCGGGACGAGGGAGAGCCGGACTTCCAGTGTGCCGTCGCTGGTCACGGTCTTCACCTCGGTGTCGCCCGGCGCGCGAACCGCCAGCGCATCGCCGAGCAGCGCCAGAAAGAGCCGGAACGCTCCGGGGTCCAGCACGCCGAGGTCGGACAGCAGGGTCGGTCCGGCGGTGGCCAGGCGCTGGCGCGCCGCAGCGGTCTCGGCTGCCTCGCGTTGTGCCCGCAGGCGCAGGAACTCCCGCTCCGCAGACCGGTCGCGAACCTGGTTGGGCTTGCCACGCCGCTCGTAGGCCCCGGTCTTCCTGAGCTGCGGGGAGATACGGATGGGCGGCGCGTCTCGCCACGCTGTTCCCGCCGGCAGGTCCTGCCAGGCATCGGCGGTCTCGCCGGTGATGGACAGGTGCCGCGCCGGGCACAGGCCGAACGCAGCCCGCCACAGGCGGTGCGCGGCGGCGTCATCCGGCGCCTCCGCGAACCACCGGGCGAGCGCCCGGAAATCCGCCGAGCGATCCGACCGCCCCGAGCGCCGCTCGTTCAGCAGGCCGACCGCATCGATGAGCTGCTTGATCGCGGTCAGCGCCGCCTGCCGCAGCAGCCGGGCCTGCGAAGGGTGCACCGCGTCCCGCGACGTGAACCAGTCGTCCAGTCCGCGCCACCGGTTCCGCCACGAGTCCAGCGCCTGTTTCTCCGCCCTGGACTCCGATTCGGCGCCGTCCTCATCCTCGGGAATCGCGTCGGCCGCCTCCCGTCGCGCGGCGAGCTCGAGCAGCCGGTCATGGCCGGCAGCTTCCAGGTCGCCCAGCAGCACCGCGATCTGGGCGCCGGAGTTGGCCAGGTCCGCGATGAACCTGTTGATGTAGTCGATCAGCCGTTCCTTGTAGGCGAGGAAGCCGTCGACGTCCCCGTCCGAGAAGTCGATCGCCCGCCGCAACGCGGACATGAACGCCTGCGCGTTGTCGGCCAGCGACGAGAACCGCTCCGCAACGGACAGCAGCAGCAAGTGGACCTTGGCCGGGTCGGGGTCGCGGTCCGCGGCGAGGGCCAGCAGCGACCGCAGCCGGTCGGCGATGTCGGCCAGTGCCACCGACTGGAGCTGGCCGCGCCGGCCGATGGCCTCCTCGTAGAAGGCGATGGCCTGCTCGGCTGCCTGCCCGGCGGCGGTGAGCTGGTACAGGCACCGCTTACGGTGAAAGTCCTCCACCGTGGTCACGCGGCTGGTGTCGACATCAGCGCGCAGGTTCCCCCACGCCACGAGCTGCTCCAGCGCCTGGATGAGCTGCTCGTCGGCATCGATCCGCAAGTCGGCCGCCACGTCCTCCGGCCGCAGGTGCACGATGAAGCGCTCCTTCGCCCGGGCGAAGGTCCGCAGCAAGCTCCGGTAGAGATCGGCGTTCGGGACGCCCAGGTGCGTGAATGGCTGTGGTTTGTCCTTGCCGTCCACCAGCGGAGGCGCTCCGATTGCCACCGTTACATCCTGCCGCAGGGTACCGACAGAAATGGCGCCGCTCGCTCAGCCGAGGGTCCCACCGGACGAACGGCGGATCAGCTCGCGTTCTTCCGGAGGCTCCCTATCACTCAATGCGACGATCTTGATAGACGTAGTCGAGGCCGACCCCGGAGGCGTCCCGCGGGCCCGCGCGGTTACATTCAGTCCCATCGGAGTGGCTGGTGCCTCGAGGGGCCTCGCTGGCAGCGCAGTTTAGATTCGGTTTCCCTCCGTTTCGGCCGCTAGAGGCGGCATGCAGCGGATCGCCCGAACCTCGCCGTTCACCTCGGTCAGCCCGGCGTGCGCAGGCAGCAGGAACACCGACCCGCGCCGCAGTGCTACCTCCCTGGCACCTGCGGTCAGTGTTCCCGAGCCCTCGAGAACCACGAGGACACCGAACTCCGCCGTCAGCGAGGCGCCGCTGTCGCCGTCGATCAGCTCCGCGCGGAAAAAGCGGTCCGCAGCCGCAGGGAAGATCCTCCGCACGCCCTGCCGTCCGATGGGCCGCTCCCCGGCGCTTCTCAGCGCCTCGGCCACTCTGGGACCGGTCCACCCGGTCCGGTCGAGCGCCCGCAGCGCGAGATCAAAGCCAAGGCCGAGGTGGGCCTCGTCCGGCCGGAGGCCGTAGCCGCGCCATTCCAGCAGCACCGAGAAATCGGTCGGTTCCTGCAGTTCGACGAGTGTGACGCCGGGACCGATCGCGTGCGGCAGACCGGCAGGGACGAAGAGGCTATCGCCGGGGCCCACCTCGAGCCGGTTGAGCGCCGATAGCATCTCGCCGGTATCCTGGCTGCGCACCCAGTCCCGAACCTCGGCCGTGGTCACGTCGCGGTTGAAGCCCAGATATACCTCTCCCACAACGCCGTCCGCCGCCTGGTCGACACTGATGACATGCCACGCCTCGCTTTTGCCGAAGCGGCAGTCCAAGTGCTGCCGGGCGAACGCGTCGTCCGGGTGATAGTGGACGAACAGCCGTTCCGCCGTGTGCAGCAGCTTCACCAGCAGGGCCGGGCGGTCGCCGAAGGCCGCCACCTGCTCCGCGCCGAGGAAGCCCTCGGGGTCATCGCGGATGTGTTCAAGCAGCGTACGGCCGTCGGCGAGCAGCGTCAGCCCGGCCGTGGCATCGCCGACGACCTGCGTCGTCGAGGCGAGGAAGTCCTCGGGCAGGTCATCACCTCCCGGCGGCAGGCCGCGCAGCGCGGCGATGCCGGACCCGCCACGATAGGGGCGGCCAGGAGGCTGATTCGGGCCTAGCTCGATCGGGGCCAGGCATGCAGATCCGGGCACGTTAGCGTCCGCCGCTACTCGGCCGAGACATCAACCCATGGCCTTTCCGCCTTGTGAGCTTCGCG
>JASHQP010000753.1 GCA_030039095.1 Streptosporangiaceae bacterium | reverse complement strand
GCGTCCGCCGTGCTGCTCACGTCCGCCACGCCGCGCCCCGAGGCAGATGAGCCACCAGCCGAGGAGCGGTTCGCCCAGGTTGCCGACCGGCTCGACACCGCGGCACTCGGCGCGTTCCGGGCTCTCGTCGAGACCGGCGGATTCGCCGAGTGGTTCGCGAGGATCAGCCCGCTGGGGGAGATCGGCGCGATGCGGATCGGGTCACGGCCGGCCCGCAGGGGCGTGACCGCCGCCACCGAGCTCGATGACCTGCGCGCGATTCCGTGGGTGTTCGCCTGGGCGCAGACGCGGGTGAACCTGCCCGGCTGGTTCGGGCTGGGCAGCGGGCTGGCGGCGGCCGGGGCCGAGGGCGGGGCGGGCGGAGCGGGCGGCCTGGAGGCGCTGCAGGACGCGTACCGCAACTGGCCGCTGCTGTCCGTGCTGCTGGACAACGCGGAGATGAGCCTGGCCAAGACCGACCGCCGGATCGCCGCGCGGTACCTCGCGCTCGGCGGCCGGGCGGACCTGACCGCGATGGTCCTGGACGAGTACGACCTGACCAGGCGGCTCGTGCTGCGGGTGACCGGGCACGACCGGCTGCTCGCCGACCGGAGGGTGCTGTCGCGCGCCGTCGCGCTGCGCGACCCGTACGTCGACGCGCTCTCGCTGCTGCAGCTGCGCGCGCTCACCGCGCTGCGCGGCGGGGCCGAGGAGCGCGAGCGGCTGGAGCGGCTGCTGCTGCTGACCGCGGGGGGCATCGCGGCCGGCCTGCAGAACACCGGCTGACGTGATCGCGGTAAGTTCGGGTCCGTGGCAAACGACTGGCGGGTGACGGTAACGCTGCACGACGCGGCGCACGCGGAGCGGGTCGTCGAGTCCGTGCGCGAGCACGAGGTGGGGGACGACGCGCGCCGCCGGCTCGGCGGCCGGGTCGCTGTCAGCGCCGACGGCCCGAGCATCTTCCTGTACGCGGGGAGCGAGAACGCCGCCCGCGAGGCGGACCGGGTGGCCCGGGACCTGATCGCGAAGCACGGCCTGTCAGCCGACTTCGCGCTCGACCGCTGGCATCCGGCCGAGGAGGAGTGGGAGAGCGCCGACGTCGCCCTGCCGCGGACGGAGCAGGAGCGTGCGGCCGAGCACGCGCGGCTCGAGGCGGACGAGACGGCGGAATCCAGGGCCACCGGGAAGGCCGGGTTCGAGGTGCGGGTGGAGCTGCCGTCGCATCACGAGGCGGTGCAGCTTGCCGACCGGATGAAGGCCGAGGGCCGTCCGGTGATCCGGCGGTGGACGCTGCTGGTCCTCGGGGCCAACGACTCCGACGACGCGAACGCGCTGGCCGAGGCCATCAAGCGGGAGGCCCCCGCGGACGCCACGGTCGAGGTCCAGGAACTCGGCCCCCTCGTCCCGTTCGCCCGCCTGGGCCCGATCCCCTACTGGTGACCGGCGTGGAACAGGCTGACGGGCGGTCGATGGAGACGCTGGGCGTGCACGGCGGGGAGCGCTGGCCGGGGCCCGAGGGCTCGGTGGTCTTCCCGATCTTCCAGAGCACGGTGTACTCGATCGACCCCGGAACCAGCTATCACGACATCCCCTACCTCAGGCTCAGCTCGACGCCGTCGCAGCGGTACCTGCACGACAAGCTGGCCGTGCTGGAGGGCGCCGAGGCCGCCGTCGCCACCGCGTCGGGCATGGCGGCGCTGTCCGCGTCCCTGCTCAGCCTGATGCACGCGGGAGATCACCTGCTCGCCGGCGACTGCCTGTATGGCGGCACGCACGACTTCCTCACCAGCCATGCCGAGGAACTCGGCTGGACCTACAGCTTCGTCGACACCCTGCGCCCGGACAGCTGGGCGACCGCGCGGACGCCGCGGACGAAGGTGTTCCTCGTGGAGAGCATCACGAACCCGCTGGTACGGGTCGGGCTGCTCGCCGACGTCGCGGCCTTCGGCCGCCGGGAGGGCCTGGTCACGGTCATCGACAACACGTTCGCGACCCCGGTCAACTTCCGCCCGCTCGCTGCCGGGTTCGACCTGTGCTTCCACAGCGCGACGAAGTACCTGAACGGGCACTCCGACCTGACCGCGGGTGCCGTCATGGGCAGCGAGGAACTGGTCGGCCGGGTCCGCAGGACGCTGAACCACTACGGCGGCAGCCTGGACCCGCACGCCGGGTTCCTGCTCGCCCGCGGCATCAAGACCCTCGCGCTGCGGGTACGGGCACAGAACGAGAACGCGATGGCGCTCGCGCGGTTCCTCGAGCAGCACCCGGGCGTCGCCGAGGTCCACTACCCCGGGCTCGCCTCCCACCCCGACCACGCCCACGCCGCCACGATGCTCTCGGGGTTCGGCGGGGTGCTGAGCGTGCGGCCGCGGGGCGGCGAAGCGGCGGCCGAGGCGCTGCTCGGGGCGGTGCGCCTGGCGTACCCCGCCGTGAGCCTCGGCGGCGTGGAGACGCTGATCACCCGGCCCGCCATCACCACGCACGCCGGCATGCGGCGCGAGGACCGGGACCGCCTGGGCATCACCGCCGACCTCGTCCGGGTGAGCTGCGGCATCGAGGGCCAGCAGGAACTGATCACCGATTTCAGCCAGGCCCTGGATGCCATCCAGCGCCTCGATGGACCGTGAACTCCACAAGACGGGCCTGAACGTATAGCAGCCCCCTGGATCGCGCGCCTCTGACGAGTGACGCTTAGATTGCACCCAAAAGCAACGTCATCGCGCCAGTCACCCCGCTGCCGCGGCACCGCCGGACCCGATGGGAGGTCGCACGTGGCCGCACCGATGGTTACTCCGCCCATTGGCGCCAGCCTGCAACGGCTGGCCGAGCAGTCCTGGGACAGGGTCGCCGCCGGCTCGCTGCTCTGTTACGAGGAAGAGCGGTGGACCGGAGAGCAGCTCGCCGAGCGGATCCGCCGGGTGGCGGGCGGCCTGGTCGAGGCGGGCCTGCTCCCCGGTGAGCGCGTCGTGGTGTGCATGGCCAACTGTCCGGAGGTCAGCATCACCTACGCCGCGATCTGGCGGGCCGGGGCGGTGGCGACGCCGGTGCTGTTCCTGCTCAGCGACCACGAACTGCGGCACGTGCTCAGCGACAGCGGCGCCGCCCTCGTGGTCACGACGCCGGAGTTCCTGGCGAAGGTGACGGCCGCGGCGGCGCACCTGGCCAGCGTGCGCGCGATCGTGGTGGTCGGCGAGCCGATCCCGGAAGCGGCGAAGGCCGCGGGGGTGCCGCTGCTGCCGTACGCCGAGCTCGAGGTGGCGCCGCAGGCGCGGCTGACCGACTCCGACCCGGCCGGGCTGGCCGCGCTGCTGTACACCGGCGGGACGACGGGCCGGTCCAAGGGCGTCATGATCAGCCACAACGCCCTGTCGGCCGCGGCCTGGGCGGCGACGGCCACGTCTTATGACGCGGAGCTGAGCTGCGCGCTGCTCCCGCTGCCGCTGTCGCACGTCTACGGGCTGATGGTGAGCGTGATGAGCCTGCACTCGCCCGGCCCCGGCACGTCCGTGCTCATGCGCTGGTTCGACCCGGCCGGGTGGCTGGAACTCGCGCAGCAGCACCGGGTCAACGTCAGCCCGATGGTGCCCTCGATGCTGCAGATGCTGCTTCGCCAGCCGCTCGAGGACTACGACCTGTCCGCGCTGGCCCGGCTGACCAGCGGCAGCGCGCCGCTGCCCGTGCAGGTCGTCGAGGACCTCCGCAAGCGGCTGCCGCACGTCGAGGTCGGCGAGGGCTACGGCTGCACCGAGACCGCGGCGATCATCTCGACGTCGCCGCTGGGCCAGGTGCGCCAGGGCAGCGTCGGCCGCCCGGCGCCCGGCGTCGAGGTCCGCATCGAGCGGCCGGACGGATCGGCGGCCGCGCCGGGCGCCGACGGTGAGGTCTGCGTCCGCGGGCCGGTGCTGATGAGCGGCTACTGGAACGCTCCGGACGAGACCGAGCAGGCGCTGCGGGACGGCTGGATGCACACCGGTGACGTGGGCAAGCTGGACGCGGACGGCTACCTGT
This sequence comes from Streptosporangiaceae bacterium, assembly GCA_030039095.1. The sequence continues at coordinate 543 of JASHQP010000753.1, read as the reverse complement.
ACATCGTGGACCGGATCAAGGACCTGATCATCCGCGGCGGGTACAACGTCTACCCCCGTGACGTCGAGGACGTGCTGATGAAGCATCCCGACGTGGTGGGCGCCGCGGTGGTGGGCCGCCCGGACGACAAGTACGGCGAGGAGGTCGTGGCGTTCGTGCAACTGCGCGACGGCGCCATGGTGGCGCCGGCCGGCCTGGTCGAGTTCGGCCGGCGCCGGCTGTCGGCTGTGAAGTACCCGCGCGAGGTGCGCCTGGTCGACTCGATACCGCTGACCAGCGTGATGAAGACCGACCGTAAGCTGCTGCGCGCGATGCTGGCGGCGGAAAATGAGGCCGGCGCCGCCACCGGCGAGCAGGCCGCGGCTACCTAGCAGGCCGCCGGGGCCACCAGAGCAGGGTGGAGGCCGCTGCCGCGGCGCCGAGCGCGAACCCGGCGAGCACGTCGGACGGGTAGTGCACGCCGGTGGCGACTCGCGACGCCCCGACCGCCAGGGCCAGCGCGGCCACCGCGGCGCCCAGTTCGGGCATCTCCATCGTCGCGCC
>JASHQP010000752.1 GCA_030039095.1 Streptosporangiaceae bacterium | reverse complement strand
TTCTCGTTGGTGGCGATCGCCTGCGCCCACAGCAGCTGCCTGCCGTAGGTATTGACCGGGGTCTGCGAACCGGCGGTGGCGCCGAAGGCCGTGGTGCCGAACTCGCCGGCCAGCCAGGGCTTGCAGACCAGCACGGTCCACAGCTCGTCCGCGTCCTGGGCGACGATCCCGTTGCCCGAGGAGAAGTTGAAGTTGGCCGACTGGACCTGGGGGTCGTTATGCCCGACCGGCAGGCAGTTGCTCTGGCTCGGCGCGGGCAGCTTGGAGAACGCGGTGTTGAGCGACTGGCTGATGCCGTTGGACACGGCCGCGCCCGCGCCGGTGAAGTCCGCCGGCCTGCCGATCAGCCAGATCGCGGCCACGCAGGCAACGACCATCCAGATCGTTCCCTCGATGGTGCGGGTGGCCCGCTTGCGGATCAGCCCCTGCCACGCGAGCCAGATCGCGCCGATGATGACGACGGCCGCCAGGTACGGGAAGTAGATCGCGTTGCCGAGGCTGCTGATCAGCTTGTCGACGACGTTCGTCAGCCAGCTCAGGATGCCCTCACCGGCGGCGGACTGGTAGACGGTGATCGTGACCCGGTCAATCGATTTAGCGATGTCGAACACCATGCTGGCGACGTTGTTGCCGATCAGCGACGTCATATCCGAGCACTGCAGGTTGGTCGCGGCCCAGTACTGCCCGGCAACCCCGTAGCTGCTGTACAGGGTGGACGGCTGCGTGCCCGACGATTCGGGCGGCTTGATCATGGCGTCGATCCCGGAGTTGGCCTGCTCCGGATCCGGCAGCGAGGGCTGGCAGATGTTGTTCAGGTCGCCGGTCAGCCCGCTCTGCCCGGCCGTGCAGAATCCCAGCAGCGAGCCGATGTCGCCGATCCCGGGGACCGAGCAGACGCCGCCGGTCGTCGCCACGGGCTGCCGGTCGGCCAGCGTGACCGCGTGGATTGCTGGGTGGGCGGCTTGCGCGCGGGCGGCTGGGTGCTCGGCGTGGGTGAAACCGAGCAGGGCCGCGAGCACGGCGAAGACCAGCACGGCGAGGCGCAGGAAACGGCGCGGTGTGCGCATCTCGGGGGGCTCCTGGCAGGGGGGTAAGGGTCGCCCGGTCGAGCGGTCAGCCAGCGGGCGGGTGGGACGCGGCAGGCTGCGGGGTAGGCGGCCTTGCGCTGTGCGGTGCAGCGTCGGGGGGCGTCACGCTGGCCGAAACGGAAGGAGCAGGGGGAACCGGGGGCACCGGCACTTCGGGCTTGGCCCTGGTGGGGTTCGTGTCCAGGCGGCGGCGCAGCTCGTCGGAGATCAGGTCGATGCCGATCCGGCCGGCCCGGCCATACAGGTCACGGAAGATGCATTCGCCGTTGCCGAGCCCGCGCAGCACGGCCTTGTGCTCGTCGGACGGCTCGACACCCAGCAGGGACATCACACTGGCGACCTCCATCCGCTCCGAGGACCGGAACGCGAACACCCCGGTGATGCAGTTCGTCACCTGCTCGTTCAGCAGGTCGCCCGCGTTCTGGGAGACGAGGATCAGTGCGGTGTTGCGGGACCGGCCCATCCGAGACACCTCGGGGATCAGCTTGGCGCCCTGCGGCGTCGAGGTGATCGCCCACGCCTCGTCGAGGAAGATCGCCTTCGGCAGGCTGCGGTCCATGCCGTTCAGCAGCCTGCGCGCGAACTGCGACACCAGGTACAGCAGGGCCACCGACAGTCGCTGCTCGTAGGAGAAGTCGTCGCGCCTGACGCCGACGTCCGGCAGGGTCAGGCCGGCGAGCGTGAACACCGTGGTCCACCCGGCCGCCTCGATGCCCTGGCCGCCGGACGGCGCGAAGCACAGCTTGGCCAGCCGCATCTCCGACATCGACCCGAGCACCGCGCCGAGGTTCATCGACGCGGGGTCGGCGGACTTCTCCAGGTAGGTCACGACCTTGCCCAGGCTCGGCTGGTCCTCCTGGGCGACGTGGCCGACCGCCTGGATCATGGCGCTCTCCCGCTCCTCGCTCATTCGCGGCAGCAAAAGCCGGAGAGTCTCGGTCGCCATCGTCCGCCGCTCGGCGAGATCGTCGCCGAACGAGAACGGGTCGAGCAGGCCCGGCGCCGCGCTGCCGAGCGGGATGACCCGTGCCTGGCGCCCGCGCTCCCGCAGCAGGCCGGCCAGCGACTCCGCGTCCCCCTTCGGATCGATCACGGCGACGGTCACGCCGCGCAGGGCCAGCTGCAGGATCAGCAGCAGCGCCAGCGTGGTCTTGCCGCCACCCGGCTCGCCGGTGATCGCGATCGCGGTCGGACGGTTCCTCGCCGCGGCGACCAGCGGGTCGAAGTGCACGACGGTCCTGGCCCGGCCGAGCGTCTCGCCGATGTACGGGCCGACCCAGCCCGCGTCCGACGCGGCGCGGTCGCCGAGGTCGACCGTGGCGGTCGGCATGCCGCCCGCGATCGTGTACAGGGGCTGGCGCTGAAGGTAGGAGTTCAGCCTGACCTTGTCCCCCGGCAGCGACTCACACAGCAGCGAGAACTGGTCGCCGGTGGAATTGACCACGTCGATCCCGGCGTCCCGGTAGTGCTCGGCGACGGCCTCCGCACGCCGGACGCACAGCTCGCGTGACGGCGCGGTCACCATCAGCCGGTGCCAGCCGTAGACGAACGGCAGCCGCTCTTTGGTGATGCCGTGCTCGAGCAGCCGCGCCGCCTCTATCTGCTCGGCGAGCGCGATCGGCAGCTCCGCCCCGGCCTCCCTGATGTGCGCGTCCATGTCCCGCGCATGGGCGAGCCTGCGGCTGACGTCCTTGCTGGCCTTGTGCGGTGGTATCAGCCGCATCCGAAGGCTGGCCTCGACCGGGAACGGCAGCGCGTCGCTGTAGTGCAGCCATGGCTCGCCCTCGGGGAAGTACATGACGTCGGGAAACCGGGCGAATGACAGGAACGCGGCCCACGACTCCCCGGTCGGGTGTTCGAGACGCAGCAGCGTGCGCCCGTTGTGCACCTGACCTTCCAGCAGAGATTCGATCTCCCCCCCACCCCACTTGCGGCGCCGCGCCGCCGAAGGCTGCGGCTCGCCCACGGACCCGGCCAGCGCATGACGAAACAGCCAGGCGACTTCGTCAGAGGTTGCGTGGGCCGCGGCGAGCGCGCTGGACCCGAGGGCCCGGCCGAGCCGCTCGGCCTGCTCGGTCCACCGGGCGATCTCACCGGAACCCACGGCCTCATCCCCCAGGCCCAGAACCTCCTCGCTGCCCTTGTAAGCGCCGATGAACTGGGCAAACACCCCGCCCGACAGCTGCGCCCGCACGCCGCGCTGGCCGAGCCGGACGCCGAGGTAGACCTCCTTCGTCCAGAAGTCCTTCGCCCACACGTGCTGGTACATCTCGTCCAGGTACTCCGGCCAGCCCGGCCCGCCATCGGACGTGGCGTCCAGACCCGTCGCCCACTCGGCCGCCGGGTAGGAGCGGTGCGCGATCCGCAGGTGCACCTCGGCGTCCGGCATCCGGATCGCGGCCAGCGCGACAGTGATGTTCGTGGCCAGCGCCTCACGGTCCTGCGGCGTCGTGAACTCATACGACACCGTCGGCAGCCGGTAGTACGCCCAGGCGTGGGTCTCGGTCAGCAGGATCCGGTCGTCGAAGTACCGCACCGAGAGCCGGTTCCGGCGACCTGTCTTGGCCCCGCTCATCGCGTCTCCCCCCGCACCCACTGCTGCTCGGGCGCTTCCGCGAGCGCGGTGACCAGCACCCCGGCCAGGGCGGTGTACGCATTCAGGGCTCCCTGGCCCAATCCGCCGGTCGCCGGGCCGGCCTTCGTGGCCTGGCCAGGTGAGGCTGCGCGTTCTGGCCCAGGATCTTTGAGGCTGTCATCCCACGGGACACGAATGATTGCCCGGCACCGGCCTCTTGCCAGGGCCTCGGCCTGCTCGACGTGGCGCATGGTGTGCCTGCTGACGCCGTTCAGCACGGTGATCGCACCGTCGGCGAGCTCGGTGTGGCCGTGCGCCTCCAGCCATTCCCGTGTGCTCGCGAGCGCAGTGGCCGCATCCTGGCTCGCGGGCGCGACCATGATGAGCTGGCTTGCGACGGCCAGCACCCGCGGAACCGCGGCGGCACCGGGGTCGGTCAGCGTGATCGGGCAGCGCGCGGAGAGCAGTTCGAAGATCTTGGTGACGTCGTCTTCCTCCGCCGCAGCGGCCGCCGACTCGCGGGTCACCACCTCGAGCCGTGCCGGCGCCGGGGGGGCCGAGCCGGTCAGGGACGGCACGGCCGTGGCCCGCTGTGCGAGCGACCCGCTGCCGGGGTTGAGGTCGAGCACCGCCACCTGGTCGTCGCGCAGGCTGGCCAGCAGTTCTCCGGTCAGCAGCGCGGTCATGGTCTGGCCGGCGCCCACCGTGCAGCCGAGCACGACGACCCGGCGCGCCGCCGGGACCGGGAGCCGGGCCCGGGCGCGGTCGCGCTGCAGCGGGTCCGGCCTGCTCGGCCGGTGGCCACCGGGGACGAAGACGACACGGTCATGCCACCCGGCCGGGCGGCGGTCAGACGGGTTGCCCAGCGCGCGCTCCACCATCCGGATCGGCTGCTCGCCCGGCCGGTCGCCGGTCACGGTGACAACGGGCCGCGGGCGCGCAGGCGTGGCCGAAGGTGCTGGGGGCGCTGCGGGAGCGGGGGCCGGGGGCGCTGGCGCCGCGGCAGCGGGTGCCGCCGAT
>JASHQP010000751.1 GCA_030039095.1 Streptosporangiaceae bacterium | reverse complement strand
GTGCTGCTCACCGGGGACAACGACCGCGCCGCCCGGGCGGTCGCCGCGGCCGCCGGCATCGGCGAGGTGTTCGCCGGGGTGCTCCCGGCCGGCAAGGCGGACGTGGTCAGGAGGCTGCAGCAGTCCGGGTGCGTGGTGGCGATGGCCGGCGACGGCGTCAACGACGCCGCCGCGCTCGCCCAGGCCGACCTCGGCCTGGCGATGGGCACCGGGACCGACGCCGCGATCGAGGCGGCCGACCTGACGCTGGTCCGCGGCGACCTGCTCGCCGTGCCGGACGCGATCGCGCTGTCGCGGCGCACGCTCGCCACGATCAAGGGCAACCTGTTCTGGGCATTCGGCTACAACGCCGCCGCGATCCCGCTGGCCGCGCTGGGGTTCCTGAACCCGCTGATCGCCGCCGCCGCGATGGGTTTCAGCTCGGTGTTCGTGGTGTCCAACAGCCTGCGGCTGCGCCGCTTCAGACCGGGTGTCCGCCCCGGCCGGGCCGACAGTACGCCGGGTAATCCGCCACGTCCCGCCGCGACGACGATCCAGGAGCTGTCGGTCTCGCCGAGCGGGCCCGGCAGCGGCACCGACTTGTGCAGGTCGTAGCGGACTTCGAGGTTCTCAGCCGCGGTTTCGATCGCGGTCTGGTCGACGACCCCGTCGCCCTGCAGCGCGTGCACGTCACCGGTCCACACCCGGGCCCCCGCCTTGGCGACGGGCAGGAACAGGTGGCTGCCGGCGGTCAGGTCGCGCAGCACAAGGTTCCCGCCGTGGGTGTGCACGTCGCCGAACACCCACCGCGCCGCCGGACGGTCGGATCCCACCTGTACCACCTGTTCCCGAAGCTCGGGATCACCACGCGGGCCCAGCTCACGGACGCGCTGAAGGCCGCGGGACCGGACAAGCTGCCGGCTGCCCCGCAGGCAGGGATCGCCCGCTCCGTGTGATGCCAGATGACCCCCTCGGCGCGACGGTGAGAAGCGAGAAGCTGCTCACCGGAGGGTGATTTGGAATGCTTTCTCCGCGGTCGATCCTCGAGGAGATTTTCGATAACGACGAGGCGTTCCGGTTGTTTTGCTCCATCGCCGCCAGTGACGAGTCGCAGGGAGGATGGGAGAACGGCCGGATCGCGGCGCTGGTGCCGCCGTCCGAGCGCGACCTGGCGCCCAAGATCGCCCGCCACGGCGCCGACGAGGACAAGCACGGCCGTATCTTCGCCGCGCTGCTGCGCAAGCGCGGCCTGCAGCCGGTGGACGTTCCCGCTGACGCGGACTACACGGTGCGGCTGGAGCACGCGGGCATCGGCCTGGCGCATGCCCGGCTGCGGCAGGAACGGCCGCTCACCGAGCAGGACATCGTCACGTATCTGGCCCACAGCCGGGTGACCGAGCAGCGTGCCAGCGAGCAGATGCGGACATTGCGTAAATACGTGGGCTCACGCCCGGACGTCGGCCGGGCCATCCGGATGATTTCGGCCGACGAGGACAACCACCTGGCCTACTGCAACGAGGAATTGCTACGGCTGGCCGCGGCCGGGCACGGGGACGTCATCCGGCGCGAACTGCACGAGACCGCGATGGCCGAAATCGCCGTATACCGGGACGTGACCACGGCCGTCATGACCCACCTGGGCCGGATTCTGGGCTGGCCCCGCGCGAAGCTGGCCATCCTGACCGCCGGTGCGCAGGCTGTCTACGCGTATGACCGGCTCGCGGGCTGGCGGCGCATGGTCTCCCTGCGCATGCCGGCCCGCCGCAACGCCCTGGGCGGCCCGGCGCCCGCGCGCGCCAGCCACGAGTTAGTTAGCTCCCCGGGCTCACCGGCGGGCGGGCCGGTGGTGGGATGGGCTGAGCCACCCGGCCGTCCTGCTGAGGAGTCCTGTTGACCACCGAACGCCGGTTCCTGAACCTGAACGTCTATCTGCGCAACTCTGGCTATCACGAGGCCGCCTGGCGGGTCTCGGCCGCCGACCCGGCCAGCGTGCTGGACCCGCGCTACTACATCGGCCTGGCCCGGACCGCCGAACGAGGGGTGCTCGACTCGATCTTCCTGCCGGACAGTCCCGGCGTGGCCGAGTTCCGGTCCGAGTACCTGCCCGGCGCCGGCCTCGACCCGCTGATGCTGCTGTCCTCGGTGGCGGCCGCGACCGAGCAGGTCGGGCTCATCGCCACCGCGTCCACCACCTACAGCTTTCCGTGGGACGTCGCCCGGCGCGTGGCCACGCTGGACTTCCTGAGCAACGGGCGGGCCGGGTGGAACATCGTCACCACCGTGGAACCCGCCGCCGCGGGCAACTTCGGTGATCAGCCCCATCCGCCGGCGGCCGACCGGTACCAGCGGGCCGGAGAATACGTCGAGGTGGTGCTCGAGCTCTGGGACGCCTGGGACGACGACGCGGCTGTCGTGTCGCGGCAGGCCGGCCAGTGGGCCGACCCGGCCAGGCTGCACCCGCCCCGGCACCACGGCACCCACTTCGACGTCGCGAGCTACCTGCCGTTTCCCCGCTCACCTCAGGGACACCCGTTCCTCACCCAGGCCGGCTCCTCTCCGCCGGGCATCGCCCTGGCCGCGCGGTACGCCGACGCCGTGTTCACCCCGCTGGCCGGTATCGAGGCGGGCGTCTCGTTCCGGCATAACCTGCGCTCCCAGGCCTCGGGATTCGGAAGGGACCCGGACCAGGTGCGGGTCCTGCCCGGCCTGTCGTTCCTGCTCGGCGGCACCGACGCCGAGGCCGCGGCGCTCAGGGCCGATCTGGAGGCCGCGGCCAGCGGCGAGTTCCGCTGGCGGAACCTGGCGAACCTGGCGGGCCTGGACTACACCGCCATCGACCCCGACGTGCCGTTCCCGCCCGGGATCCTGGCCAGCGCGCCGAAGACGAGCTTCGGCGCATCCATCTACAAGATGGCCGCCGAGGATCCCGCCGCCACGTTCCGGGACGTGGCCCGGCGGCTGTCTGCCCTTCCCGGCGGGCTGGACTACACCGGGACGCCCGAGGGCATGGCCGCGCTGGTCACCGGCTGGTGGGAGGCCGGTGCGTGCGACGGGTTCACGATCATGCCCAACGTGCTGCCCGGCCAGCTCGACGCGTTCGTCGACCACGTGGTGCCGATCCTGCAGGCCCGCGGCATCGCCCGGACCGAGTACGCCGGAACGACCCTGCGCGACCACGCCGGCCTGCCCCGGCCAGCCGTGAGGAGAGGCTGACGGGCCCCCGTCACCGGGCCGGCACGATCGACTGCGCGTGGTTGAAAACGTTGCGCGGATCCCATTGGGCCTTGACGACCTGCAGGGCGCGGTAGCCGCTCTTGTAGTAGAGGGTGGGCCAGCTGGCCGGCAGGTCGACGTCGGGGTAGTTGATGAAGCAGCCGTCGGTGACGCGGTTGGACACCGGAACGCCGCCGGTCGGCGCGTAAACCCTGGCGTAGAAGTCGTTGATCCAGCGCAGGTTGTACTCGTCATCCGCCGCGTACGGCCAGTAGGTCTGGTACTGCAGCTTCATGATCGACGAGCGTTGCGGCACAGCGGTGGCGTGCGGTGCCACGGCGTTCACCTGGCATCCGTAGGAGTCGATCTGCAGCAGCGCCTGCGGATTGCTGTAACTGTCGTCGTTCAGCGCGGCATAGATGGCCCGGATCTGCTGCTCAGGGAACGGCGCCTTCATGTACGAGGACTTGTACTTGCCGCGCTGGTTGCGCCCCGATCCGTTCAGCCACTGGGTGGCCTGGAGCCAGGGGAGCGTGACGTCGGGCCCGGTCACCGCCTTGGCGCCGACGCCGGCGCTGAGCTGCGCGAGGAACGTATCGAGCAGGCCGAACGCGGGCCCGGCCACCTGGGTGGTCAGTGAGATCTTGCCCGCCGACTTGTGGTTCGCGTGAAGCAGCGCGAACAGGTGCGCATAAGGGCTCGACGGAGAGCTGTTGGCCTGCATGAAGTTCCCGAAGTTGCGCAGCAGCGTCGCAAAGCCCTCCGGGCTGAGCTGGCTCCACTGCCACGTCGTGATCGCGACCCGCACCTGCTCGGGCGGGTTCGGCAGGCCGGTGAAGTAGTACGCGGTGACGATGCCGAAGTTGCCCCCGCCGCCGCCGGTGTGCGCCCACAGCAGCCACTCGGTCTTCGGGTCGCCCTTGCGGGCGCGAACCAGCCGGGCCTGGCCGTGCCGGTTCACGCACACGACGTCAACCCCGGACAGGTAGTCGACGACGAGCCCGAACTGCCTGGACAGCAGCCCGTACCCGCCGCCGACGATGTGGCCACCCACCCCGACCGAATAGCAGGACCCGCCGGGCAGCGCCAGGTTGTAGTTCTTGAAAAGCGTCTCGTACACATTCCATAAGGTGGCACCGCCTTCCACGCACACCCGGCCGGGACGGTCCATGTAGACGTTCTGCATATTGCTCAGGTCGATGATTGCGCCGCCATAATTACCCGACGAGAAGTTCTCGTAGCAGTGGCCTCCACCGCGCACGGTAATGCGCAGGCCCGCATCGAGCGCCCGCTGGACGGCTTGGACCGTATCGTCGGCATTGTTGACCAGCTGAATGTAGGCGGGGGCGCCAACCCAGCGCCGGTTGAAGCCCATCCGCATGGTGCCGTAACGGGGGTCACTGGGGTAGATCCGGTATCGCCCGCCTGCGGCGAACGACCCAGCCACGGCCGCGTCGGCACCGGCCGGCCGGGCCAGGGTGAGCGCACCGGCGCCGGCGAGCGCGCCCCCGCTCGCGGCGAGGAACCTTCGCCGCCGTACGCCGGAAATGGCCGCATCATGGAGTACGGGTTCCTGGTCGGGCGGCTGCATGCGTGTCGCTCCTTTTAGGGTTTATCAGCGCCTCATCGGAAATTAGGAATGCCATTTAGGCCCGGGCCAGTATTGCATCTCGGGCACCCACGCGAGTTTAAACAGCGAGAAAGCGGGCTACGGGAAGCCAGCGCGGGTGCAAGTAGCACCATAATTCCGATAGGTTTATCCTCCACCCCTCTGACTGGCAGGAGTGACATGAGCGCGGCGTTCTTCTCCGACATCCGGGACACGGTCGTCCCGGACCGCGGCGGCAGGCACGGCCCGCTGCCGCCGCTGCTCGTCAGCATGACGCTGGTCACCGGCCTGGTCGACGCGTTCTGCTACCTGGCCCTCGGGCACGTCTTTGTGGCCAACATGACCGGCAACGTCGTCTTCATCGGCTTCGCCCTGGCCGGCGTGCCCGGATTCTCATTGGGGGCGTCCCTGACGGCCCTGGCGGCGTTCGCGGCCGGGGCCGTGCTGGGCGGCAGGCTTGCCGCGCGGCATCGTGACCACCGGGCCCGGCTGCACTCGTTCGCGGGTGCGGCTGAGGGGGCGTTCCTCGCGGCCGCGGTCGCACTCGCGGTCGCCGCGGGCGGTGCTCCGGCGGCCGGCTACCGCTACGCGCTCATCGTGGCGCTGGGCATCTCCATGGGGATCCAGAACGCGTCCGCCCGCGCGATCGCGGTGCCCGACCTCACGACCACGGTGCTCACCCTCACGATCACCGGGATCGCCGCGGACAGCGCGCTGGCCGGAGGCTCCGGGTCAAGGGCGGGCCGCCGCCTGGTCCCGGTCGTTACCATGCTCGTCGGCGGCCTGGTGGGTGCCGTGCTGGTCCGGCATGCCCAGGCCTACGACGCGCTCGTGATCGCGCTGGTAACGATCATCGTGGGCGCCGCGGTGAGCCGCCTGACGGGACGGGCGGACCAGGGCTGGGTGCGCGCGCACCTGCCGCTGTAGCAGGAAATGGCCCGCCTCCCGCGCCGGGAATAACAGGGGCCCTCGCTTGTTGAGATGCATGCAAACGCATATATCAGCGCGGGAGGCAACAGCCATGCAGTTCGGGATCTTCTCGGTGAGCGACATCACCCGGGACCCGGTGTCGGGGGAGACGCCCAGCGAGGCCGAGCGTATCGGCGCGGTCGTGAAGATCGCGCAGAAGGCCGACGAAGTCGGGCTGGACGTGTTCGCGATCGGCGAGCACCACAACCCGCCGTTCTTCTCGTCCTCGCCGACCACGCTGCTCGCGTTCATCGCGGCGACCACTGAGCGGCTGATCGTCTCGACGGCGACGACACTGATCACGACCAACGACCCGGTCCGCATCGCCGAGGAGTACGCGATGCTGCAGCACGTGTCGAAGGGCCGGATGGACCTGATGCTGGGCCGCGGCAACACCGCGCCGGTCTACCCGTGGTTCGGCAAGGACATCCGGGAGGGCCTGCCCCTGGCGCTGGAGAACTACAACCTGCTGCACCGGCTGTGGCGCGAGGACGTCGTGGACGCCGACGGCAAGTACCGCACCCCGCTGCAGGGCTTCACCTCGATCCCGCGGCCCCTCGACGACGTGCCGCCGTTCGTGTGGCATGGCTCGATCCGCACCCCCGAGATCGCCGAGCAGGCCGCGTTTTACGGGGACGGCTTCTTCGCCAACAACATCTTCTGGCCCAAGGAGCACTACATCCGGCTGATCCGGTTCTACCGGCAGCGTTACGCCCACTACGGCCACGGAACCCAGAAGCAGGCGATCGTCGGCCTGGGCGGGCAGGCGTACATCGCGAGGAACTCCCAGGACGCCAAGCGCGAGTTCCGGCCCTATTTCAACGAGGCGCCGGTGTACGGGCACGGGCCGTCGATGGAGGAGTTCGAGCAGCTGACCCCGCTGTCCGTGGGCAGCCCGCAGGAGGTCATCGACAAGACCCTGACGTTCCGCGAGCACTTCGGCGACTACCAGCGGCAGCTGTTCCTGGTCGACCACGCGGGCCTGCCGCTGAACATGGTTCTCGACCAGCTCGAGCTGCTCGGCGGCGAGGTCGTGCCCGTGCTGCGCAAGGAGATCGCGGCCCGGCAGGACCCGGAGACCCCGCAGGCCCCAACCCATGCGAGCCTGCTCGAGGCCAAGTACGGCGACCAGCCGCCGCGCCAGCCGCGCCCGAACGCCAACCGCGGCGACAACGTGACCGGCGGGTCCCCGTACCAGGACAGCTCCCCGGAGCTCGAGGCCGAGTACCCGGAGCTGTGATGGCCGTCAGCCGGCATCCCGCCAACGACGCGTGGGAGGCGCTGCTGTCCGCGCACGCGACGCTGATGAAGCAGTTCGCGGCCGAGGACATCTGGGGCGACCTGTCGATGCGCGAGTACGACGTGCTGTACACGCTGTCCAAGTGCCCCGAGCCGGTGCGCATCGGCGAGCTGAACCGGCATGTCCTGCTCAGCCAGCCAGCCCTGTCCCGGCTGGTGGACCGGCTTGCCGATCGCGGCCTCGTCGAGCGCGAGCCCGACCCGGCCGACGGGCGCGCCATCCGCCTCGCGCCGACGAACGCGGGCCGGGCACTGCAGCGTCAGGTAGGGCTGCGGCACGGCAGCAGCGTCGCCCGCGTCATGGCCGCCCGGCTGACGGCGGCCGACCTGCAGAACCTGGAAACAATCTGCCTGAAGCTAGCCCGCGAGCCCGCCACTGCGGGCCTTGCGGCCAACGATACGAACGGAACAACACGCCCATGACCACCCCTGCGGAACAGGAGCAGTTCAAGCTCGCTGTCGTCAGCGCCGGGACCGGTGATCCGTCCTCGACCCGGCTGCTCGCCGACCGCATCGCCGAGCGCGCGGCGGCCCTCGCGGCCGGGCACGGGAGCACGGTGACGGTGAGCGGCATCGAGCTGCGCGACCTCACCGCGGACATCTCCACGGGCCTTGCGTCGCAGCTCATCACCCCGAAAATGCAGCAGGCGATCGCGGCACTCGGCGAGGCCGATGGCATCGTCGTCGCCACCCCGGTCTACAAGGCCGGCCCCAGCGGCTTGTTCGTCTCGTTCTTCCACGCCCTGGACAGCGACCTGCTGATCGCCAAGCCGGTCGTGCTCGCCGCGACGGCCGGAACCGCACGGCACGCCCTGGTCGCCGATGACCAGATGCGCCCCATGTTCGCCTACCTGCGCGCGCTCTCCGCCCCGACGTCGGTCTTCGCGGCGCCCGAGGACTGGGGCGACCCGGAGCTGAACAAGCGCATCGACCGCGCCGCGCTCGAGCTTGTGCTGCTGATGGAGAGCGGCTTCGCGCGGAAGATCAAGGACGAGGCCTGGCACAGCTATCAGCACTCCTACGGCAGCGCCGGCGGCACCGAGACCTCCATCGACCTCGACAGCGACCTGATGCGCCTCGCGACCGGCGGTTCCGCTGTATAGATCGTGCCGGTTTACGCTCCCGGGCTCTGCTTAGCCATAGGTATTGACAAAGGTTTTAACACGGTCCTAGCGTTCCGCCTAATGCCTTGTCGGGAGAAACCCGGAAAGGAGCGCGGGTGCCAGCCCGCGCCGGAGAAGGCATGTTCTGCATCGGCAGCCCGAACGCGCCCGAGAAGCGGTGCGGCCACCCATCAGACCTAGCCAAGGGCCGCTGCCAGCGGCCGGATACCTCGAACGTCGCGAGGAGGAAAGATGACTCCGAGACGACCCAGGTGGCTGACGCTGGTTGCCGCGGCCTGCCTGCTGGCGGCCGGATGCACCGGCAGCCTCTCCAGCAGCGGCTCGTCATCAGGGCCGGCGCTGAAGGGCGGGACCGCTACCTTCGCCCTGGCCGTCGGCCAGGACTTCAGCTGGATCTTCCCGATCGAGAACCAGGCCAACAACGAGCCGTGGGATCTCAATGTCGAGGAGTCGCTCTACCGGCCCCTGTACTTCGCCGGCGACGGCACCAGCCCGACGATCGACAACCAGCTCAGCCTCGCCTACCCGCCCGTCTGGTCTGATCACAACCAGACCGTGACCCTCCGGCTGAAGCACTACCTGTGGTCGGACGGGCAGCCGGTGACATCGCGGGACGTCGAGTTCTTCCTCAACCTGGTGCGGGCCGGCCGGTCGCAGGACGCGTGGTATGTGCCGGGCGAACTGCCGGACAACATCCGCAGCGCGAGCTACCCAAGCCCGACCGAGGTGGTTCTGCACCTGAACCGGTCCTACAGCCAGCAGTGGTTCGAGGACAACCAGCTCACGTGGATCTTCCCGCTGCCCCAGCAGGCGTGGGACAAGACCAGCGCGGCCGGCAAGGTCGGCAACTACGACCTGACCGCGGCCGGGGCCAGCCAGGTATGGGCCTTCCTGTATGGCCAGGCCGAGAAGGTATCCACCTACACAACCAACCCGCTCTGGCAGACGGTGGACGGCCCGTGGCGGCTCACCGGGTACAACCAGGTCACATTCCAGACCACGCTGCAGCCGAACACGAAGTACAGCGGGCCGGTGCGTGCGCGCCTGGCCAAGGTCGTGATCGAAAGCGAGCCGGATGAGACCGCAGAGGTGGACGCGCTGCGGGCCGGGATACTGGACTACGGTTACCTGCCGCTCGACGACTACGGGCTGAAGGGCTACCTGCAGAGCCACGGGTTCGTGATCGCGCCATGGGCGCCGGAGTACTCCCAGTGGGCGGAGCTTGGCTATACCAGCTCCACGTACGGCCCGCTCGTCCGCCAGCTCTACATGCGCCAGGCCCTGCAGCATCTGGTGAACCAGCCGCTGTACCTGAGCACGCTCTTCCATGGGTACGGCCAGTACACCTACGGGCCGGTGCCCAACCTGCCCGGCTCGGCATACGTCAGCCCGGAGGAGAAGACCGATCCGGATCCGTACTCGGTGACCGCGGCGCGCAGCCTGCTCCAGGCGCACGGCTGGTCCCCGGGGCCGGGCGGCTATCTGGTGTGCAGTCACCCGGGCACGGGCAGCCACGACTGCGGCTCGGGCATCGCGGCGGGCCGGGTGCTGAACTTCAAGCTGATGTACTCGACGGGTGAGCCCAGCCTGGAGGCGGAGGTAGAGGCGTACCAGACCGCGGCCAAGAGCGCGGGCGTCCAGATCACCCTGGACCCGCAGACGGAGACCACCATGTTCTCCATCGGCGGGACCTGCCCGCCCGGCCCGTGCGACTACGGGATCCTGATCTACGCGGACTGGATGTGGAATTACGGCCAGGGCGACGTCTACCCATCCTCCGACGGAATCTTCCAGACCGGCGCCAGCTACTGGGCCGGCGGGTACTCCTCGCCACAGGCCGACAAGCTCATCGTCGCAACCACCCTCAACACAGGCCTGAGTCATCTGTACGCCGAGGAGAACTACCTGTCCCGGACCATCGCCGCGCTGTGGTTCCCGACGGTCGACAACCAGATCTCGGTGGTGAAGGACACGCTGCACGGCTGGCAGCCGCAGCAGGTGTTCGCCAACGAGATGCCAGAGAACTGGTACTTCACCAAGTGACCGGCCCGTTGCCGCCGCCGACGCGGCTGCCGGGACTCGTGAGCAGGCCGCGATGATCAGCTACCTGGCCCGCCGGCTCCTGCAGGCTGTGCTGGTCATGCTGATCGTGTCCGTGATCGTGTTCATCATCCTGCACGCGCTGCCCGGCGGGCTGGTCCGCGCGCAGCTGGGACCCCGTGCCTCGGCCTACTCGGTTCACCAGCTGGAAGTGACCGAAGGCCTGCTCAACCCGCTGCCGGTGCAGTACGGCATCTGGCTGCTGCACCTGATCGAGGGCAACTTCGGCTTTTCCTACAAGCTGAACCAGCCCGTCGCCGGGCTGCTCGCCAACTACCTTCCGCGCACCCTGCTGCTCGTCGGTATCTCGTCGGTACTCACCGTCGCGATCGGCGTGCCGATGGGGCTATGGCAGGGCTACCGGCGGAACAGGCCCGACGACCACGCGCTGAGCGCGTCCATGCTGATCCTCTACGCGATGCCGGACTTCCTGCTCGGCGTGATCCTCATCATCCTGCTGAGTCTTGACCTGCCCGTCTTCCCGTCCACCGCGACCGCGTTCGGCAGCAGCCTGACGGCCGACGTCGAGGTGCTGGTGCTCCCGGTCGCCGCACTGACGCTCGGCAACGTGAGCTACTACAGCCGGTACATGCGGGCATCGGTGATCGACAACCTGCTCGAGGACTACGTCCGCACGGCCCGCGCCAAAGGCAACTCCCGGCGCCGGGTGGTGGTCAGGCACGTGATGCGCAACTCACTCAGCAGCACGGTAACCAACATCGGCCTCACGCTGCCGTTCGTGTTCTCGGGCGCGCTGATCATCGAGGAGCTGTTCAACTTTCCCGGCATCGGCCTGCTCTTCTGGGACGCGTCACAATCCCGTGACTACCCCGTCCTGCTCGGCGTCGTGCTGGTGGTGACCGCCTCGGTCGTGGCGGGCTCGCTACTCGCCGACATCGGCTACGCGATCATAGATCCGCGAGTCCGCTATGCCTGAACTGCCGACCGGAACCCTCCCGCCGACGACCGGGGCGGAGCCGGAGCCGGAGCCGGCGGATGGCCCGTCGGCCACGTCCCGTGGTCACCTGGGCCGCCTGCTGATCACTGCCCGGGAACACAAGCTCGCAGCGGCAGGCCTGGCTACGGCCATCGGCCTGACGCTGTTCTCCTTCGCCGGCCCGCTCGTGTATCACGCCAACGAAACGGTCACCAACCTGGTGCTGGCGAACCTGCCACCGTCGGCCGCCCACCCGCTCGGCACCACCCCCGAGGGCAGGGACGAACTTGGCCAGCTGATGGTCGGCGGGCAGAGCACGCTCGTGGTCGGCTTCGCCGTGGCCATCCTGGGCACCGCGTTCGGCATGATCTGGGGCGCGCTCGCGGGCTACGTCGGCGGGTTCATCGACGCGGCGCTGATGCGCATCGTCGACGCCCTGCTCGCCATCCCGTTCCTGTTCTTCATCGTGCTGCTGGCCTCGATCACCGAGCCGAACCTGATCATCATCATTCTGGCGATCACGGCGGCGAGCTGGCAGTCCACGGCGCGGCTGGTCCGCGGTGAGGTCCTCAGCCTGCGCACCCGCAGCTATGTGGAAGTCAGCCAGCACCTTGGCGCCCCGCACCGTCACGTGATCTTCCGTCATCTCGTGCCCAACGTGGTCGGCACCGTGGTCGTCACCGCCACCCTGAGCATGGCGGATGCGATCCTCAGCTATGCGGCCGTGGCGTTCCTCGGCCTGAGCGTGCCGCCACCGGCGACCAGCTGGGGCGATCTGCTCACCACCGGCATCAACAACCTGTTCGACGGCTACTGGTGGCAGCTGTGGCCGCCGGCCATCGCGATCGTGCTCATCGTGCTCGCGGTCAACCTGCTCGGCGACGGCATTCACGACATGACGGAGCATCGACACGAAGTTCGCTGAGGTGTCCTCCCGAGTGACACGATGACACTGCCCGGTGGCGCCGTCTCGCCCGGAGAGACGGGCGCGTTCGACGGAGGCGACGATGGCGACGATCGAGAGCCCGGCCCGCCCTGGCGGCATCGACAAGGAGTCGCTGCGCCGCAAGTACGCCGAGGAGCGCGACAAGCGGCTCCGGCCCGACGGCAACGACCAGTACATCCGCCTCACCGGTGAGTTCGGGCACTACCTCGACGACCCGCACACGCCGCGGTCCGAGCGAGCGCCGCTGACCGATCACCGCACCGTCGTATGCATCGGCGGCGGGTTCGCGGGCCTGGTCGCCGGCGCCCGGCTGCGCGAGGCCGGCGTCGACGTCCGCGTCATCGAGAAGGGCGGCGGCTTCGGCGGCGCCTGGTACTGGAACCGCTACCCGGGCGTGCAGTGCGACACGGCCTCGATGGTGTACATGCCGCTGCTCGAAGAGACCGGGCACATGCCGACCGAGAAGTACGTGCACGGCCCGGAGATCCTCGCGCACTGCCAGCGCATCGGCCGGCAGTTCGGCCTCTACGACGACGCCCTGTTCCACACCGAGGTCTGCGGGCTGACCTGGGACCGGGAACGGGCGCGCTGGGTGATCGAGACCAGCCGGGGCGACCGGCTGACCGCACAGTTCGTGGTGCTGGGCACCGGACCGCTGAGCGTGCCGAAGCTGCCCGGCATCCCGGGGATCGGCTCGTTCCGCGGCCACTCGTTCCACACCAGCCGCTGGGACTACGGCTACACCGGCGGCGACTGCGACGGCGCGCCGTTGGACAAGCTCGCCGACAAGCGGGTGGGGATCATCGGCACCGGGGCGACCGCCGTCCAGTGCGTGCCGCACCTGGCCACGGCCTGCCGCGAGCTGTACGTGTTCCAGCGCACCCCATCCTCGGTCGACGTCCGTGGCAACCACCCCATCGACCCGCACTGGTTCGCCGAAGTCGCAACGCCGGGCTGGCAGCAGCGCTGGCTGGAGAACTTCACCGACAACCAGTCCGGCGGGGACGCCGCCGAAGACCTGGTGCAGGACGGCTGGACCGACATCGCGCGCCGGGTGCGGGAGAGGATCGCCGCGCTGCCGCCGGGCAACCGCGACCTGGCCGCCGTGCTCGGGGCCTTCGAGGACTCCGACTTCGAGAAGATGGAGGAGATCCGCGCCCGCGCCGACGCCGTCGTGCGGGACCCCGGCACCGCGCAGAAGCTGAAGGCCTGGTACCGCCAGCTGTGCAAGCGGCCCTGCTTCCATGACGAGTACCTGCAGGCGTTCAACAACCCGGCCACGCACCTCGTCGACACCAGCGGCAAGGGTGTGCAGGAGATCACCGCGACGGGCGTGGCAGTGGCCGGCCGGCATTACGAGCTGGACTGCATCATCTACGCGTCCGGCTTCGAGGTCGGCACCCCGTACGAGCGGCGGGCCGGGTTCGAGGTCACCGGCCGGCACGGCGCCACGCTGTCGGGGCGCTGGAGCGAGGGCATGCGGACGCTGCACGGAATCCACGTCCGCGGGTTCCCGAACCTGCTGTTCGTGCAGCCGACCCAGGGCGCGAACCTGATCTCCAACGTGCCGCACAACATCGTCGACTCGGCCCGCACCATCGCGCTGACCGTCCGTCACGCCCTGGACAACGGGTTCGCCGCTGTCGAGCCGTCACAGCAGGCCGAGGACGCGTGGGTCGACCTCCTGCAGACCGGGCCGGCGAGCATGATCGGCGGGCCCGACTGCACTCCCGGCTACTACAACAACGAGGGCCAGGACGCGGGCTTCTTCCTCGGCCGCGGCTACCCCTACGGACCCAGCGCCTACTTCTCCTACATCGACAAGTGGCGCTCCTCCGGCACGTTCGACGGCCTGGAGTTCCGGTAGCGGGTCTGCTTCTTACCGATCTTGACTAGCAGAATCAGGCACTTGGCGGCGCTGGCGGGATCGTGACCGCGCAGCGCGCTGACCAGCTCGGTACGGCCTTCGGGGGCATGCTCGATGAGCCGGTAGCGGGCTCCGGACACGTCCAGCTCGGCAATCAGGCGGGCGTAGGCGTCCGGGCCCGCGGGCGCAGGGGAAGGGCTGGGGTTACCAGTCACCGCTCAGCAGCTCCTTCGCCGCGGCGACCCGGGCCTCGTCGCGCTTGTAGAACACCCACTGCTTGATCTTCGTGCCGCGGATCAGGCCGGCCCGGCTAAGAATCTTCAGGTGCTCCCCGCACGTCGGCTGGCTGACCTCGAGCTTGTCCGCGAAGAACAGCGAGCACACTCCGTCCCGCACCAGATCACCGTCACGCTGGGCCGGGAAATGCGCCTCCGGGTCGCGCAGCCACTCCAGGATCAGCAGCCGCTTTTCGCTGGCCAGCGCCTTGACCAGCTCCACGCTCAGAGGCAGCTCGTCGTTCAGCACATAGTTATTATGGCAACTAGCTAATTATCTAACCAGCCGTTTCCCGGACCTACGGCCGCTCGACGTTGACCAGCGGAAGGCCGGAAAGCCCCCCGGCGATGGCCGACTGCACCGAGGGTCTGGTCTGCAGCTGCCAGTCGACGCCGAGCTTGTCGTAGTTGAACCAGATGAAGCCGAGCACGTCCGGTGATTCCCGTACGCCGCTGACCAGGGCCTGCGCCGCCGTGACCTCGTCGGGGCCGGTCTCCACCGAGGTCTCGGCGATGAGGAACGGCTTGCTGGTGAAGCCCCTGATCTCCTGCATCGTCGGGCCGTACAGGCCGTCGAACGTGTCCGGGCCGGTCGTGCTGAAGTAACCGGTGATACCGACCCAGGTGACGAACGCGTTCCCCGGGTAGTAGTCGGCGAGATCGAGCTGCGGGTTCGCGTCGATGACGTTGGGGTTCCAGATCCAGATCACGTTGCGCGCGTCCGCCTTGGCGAAGAGGCGGTGGATCACCCGCCAGGCGGTCACGAAGTCGTCGGAGGTGGTGCCGGTGGTGCCCCACGGGTACCAGTTGCCGTTGAACTCGTGCCCGAAGCTGATCGCAACCGGCTGGTTCAGCGCCCGCACCTGCCGCGCGACGCTGGTGATGTAGCCGTCGCTGCGGCCAGCGGCGATCGACGCGACGCTGGTGTTGTAGGGCTCCCAGACCATGTAGTACAGCGCCCCGTAGGACCAGGCGTTCTCCGCCCCCTGGGTGTCCATCGGCTTGTTCCAGGCCATGTACTCGCCGATCAGGTTCGGGTGGGCACCCGCGCTGGCCGCGAACGTCTGCACCGGCCCGAGCGCGTCCGGCGCGCCCGGCGCCTGCACGCCAAGGAACTTCCCGCTCGCGGGGTCGACCAGCCTCGATACGTCGTAGGGCCTGGCGGGCGGCGGCGACGAACCCCCCGGCTCGGCACCGGGCACGCCGTAGAGGGCCGACGACCCGCAGGCCGCCAGCGCGCCAGCGAGCGCAACGCTGCCGATAACCCTCAGCTTCGGCAGCAGACGCATCACGGCTCCTCGGTACCCATCCGCAGTAGCGTACCGAGATGAAGTACATCGCCCTGGAGGAGGCCTTCTCCATCCCGGACCTTGACCGGCAGCCCTTTGCCCGCTCCGACTCCCGGCGGGTCCAGCGCCTGGTCGAGGAGTGGTCCCGCAAGCTCCCGGACTTCATGCGCAGCCGGCTGGACTCGCGCTACCTGACCCTCGAGCCCGGTCCCCGCTGCAGCGCATGCCGTCGGCCTACATCGGATCCAGCCTGGTGATCACCACCAGCGGCGTGTTCTCGCCCGCTGCTCTGACCGGCGCGGTGCTGGAGATCGGCGCCGACGCCATCATGTTCTCCGTCGACTACCCGTACGAGTCCAGCCACGACGCCGTGGCCGGGTTCGAGCGGACCACGCTCAGCGACACCGACCGGCACAAGATCGCGCACGGCAACGCCGAACGCTTCCTCAAGCTGTGAGCGGCATCCGGTCGTGGCGGATCCGGGCCCGGGCGATGTTGGCCCGGTGCCGGGCGAGCGCGGCCCCGTACGTTGTCGCCGGGTCGAGCAGGAACGCCGCACCCGCGAGGAGGTCGGGGATGCGCGCCAGCAGCCGCTCGTGCTGCATGTCGGGGATCGTCGGCCCGTCGTAGTCGTAGTCGTACGCGCCGACGTAGGGATACTCGGGGTTGTCCGGCAGCACGGAGTAGAACGCCGCGCCGTTGAAGAAGGATTCCGGCCAGTTCCCGCCCGAGATCGTGAGCCACGGGGTCCCGACGCACGACGCCAGGAACGAGAAGCCGCTGTGCGGCGAGACCAGCAGGTCACAGGTTTCCAGCAGCGCGACTTGGTGCCACAGGCCGATGTCGTAGCAGTCCACGAGATCCTCGCCGGAGGCCAGGATCCGCGTGAGGCCATCGTCGGGATACCTGGTCGTGGTCAGATGCCGGTGCCGGCCAGTGCCGCGCGTTCCGGTCAGGTAGAAGCGGGCGGCCGGGAGCTGCTCGCGCAGCGCCCCGATGATGGCGATCCAGCTCTCGGCGCCCGGGTACTGGGCCACGGGCCCGGAGCCGGCCGGCAGGATGCAGATCTTCGGCCCGGCGTGGGCGTAGCGCGCGGCAAAGGCGCGGCTTGCGGCCGGTACCTCGAGCGTCGCGTTCGCTTCGGCGTCGTAACCGAGCCCGCTGGGGAGTGCCATCTGCGGAAACAGAACCCCCCGGCCTTTCCGGGCGGTGAGCTCGGGCCCGGTCCTCGCGTAGTAGGCGATCGTCGATTCCTCCTCCCAGCCCCTCTCCGGCGGCTGGTACCCCTCGGGGCGGGCGAGCAGGCCGGGGCTTTCGTCTTCGAGCGCCATGAGGTTGTTGTCGACGATGTAGTCCCACTCACGGGGCATCTCCGGAACCGACAGATCGCAGGATCCCGGATCAGCGACCGGGATGCGGTAGACCCCCGCGATCCACGGCGCTCCGGCGCACAGTTCCCACGGCGCGCCGTCGGAAAGGGCGACGTGCACCTCGCTGCCCGGGTTGGCGTCGTGGAACCCCCTGGCGTAGCGGATGGCCTCGACGACGTGGCCGACCGGCGAGTAATAAACGTGGTTCACCAGGATGCTGGCCATGCTGAAGTACAAGCCAGACCCGCTGCCCCGTGCAACAGAAAAACCACGACCTGCTGCGGGAGCGGATCGACGGCCGCGTCGGTCGGTGATCGGCGTGCTGCCACCGGCCTGTGGCTTCATCGAGGTAAATGCGGGCGCACCATTAGGGGGTATGCGTCAAGCCGAAACTCGCTTGCTGACCAGAATCAGTGAAGCCGACCCATTAAAACCAGCGTATCAGGCATTTCGGGCATCCTGCCGCGACGGCCCGGCGGGGTGCATAGTGTGGCCGGCCCGTTGCTGCTGCTAGAGCGACAGCTACGGGCCGGCGACACTATGGCGCATGTCAAGATCTGCGAGACGCGCCCTACTAGGGTGCGTCGTTGCCGGCCAGCTTTTCCGGGCTGACGAGCCAGGGGCGGAGTTCGTAAGCGCTGCCGGGGCGGGGGTGGCTTCCCCCTTCGGCCATCCGGCGGCGGTAGCTGTGGACCGGGGTGCTGGCCGGGTCCACCCGGACCTCCACCACCGCGGGCCCGTCGGCGGCGAACGCCGCGTCGAACGCGCCGCCGAGTTCCGCCGGCTCCTCGACCGTGATGCCCTCGCACCCCAGCGCCCGCGCCGCGGCGGCGAAGCTGGGCCGGGCCCGGCTGCTTTCCAGGTCGACCGACTGGTGCAGGCCGTCGAAGAAGAACCGCTGCCACATCGACAGCCAGCCGAGCGTCCCGTTGTTGAGCACGACGTGCACCGAGTTCGTGCCGATCTGCGCATGCGTCGCCAGTTCCCCGATCGCGTACGAGAACGCGCCGTCACCGCTCACGGTCACGACCCGGTCGCCCGGGCGTGCGGCCGCGGCTCCGATAGATGCCGGAACGGAGTATCCCAGGCCGCCCTGGCCACGCGCGAACAGGAAGTCGCGGCCGGCCCGCTGCGCGGGAATGTGCGATGCCACCCAGCCAGCGGAGAAGCTCGCGTCGCCGATGACCACGTCGCCCGGCCGGAGCCTGGCCGCCAGTTCGCTCATGACGCGCTGCGGCCGCACCGGCACCGCGTCCGACGCCTCCTCGCCCGCCCGGTCCAGCCGCGCCTGCTCGATCACCCGCGCCGCCTCGGCCGCCCAGTCGCCCGATGGCGCGGCGGCGTCGCGTTCAAGGATCTCGGCCAGAGCGGACAGCGCGGCCCCGGCATCGCCCTGCAGCGCGACCGTGGGCCGGAACGTCCGGCCGAGCTCGGCCGGGTCGGCGTCGATGTGGATCGTGGCCTGGCCCGGCGTCGGCAGGGTCCAGTTGTGGCTGGTGTTCTGGCCGAGCTTGCATCCGCACCACAGCGTCAGGTCCGCCCGCCGCGCGAGCTCCAGGCTCGCCAGGCTGCCCAGCGGGTTGAGGACGCCCGCGGCGTACGGCTCCGTCTCCGCGACCGCGCCCTTGCCGGAGAAGCTCGTCACCACCACGGCGCCGGCGAGCTCGGCCAGCCGGGTGAGCCGCCCGGTGGCTCCCGACGCGTGCACGCCACCGCCCGCGACGATGACCGGGCGCCGGGCCGCGCTCAGCAGCGCGGCGGCGTCGGCGAGGCTGCCCGCTTCGGGTACCGGGCGGAACGCGGGGGAGTGGCGGTAGCGGTCGTCGGTCTGCAGTTCCGCGTCGCGCGGCTGCCACTCCGCGTCCAGCACGTCGTGCGGGATCACCAGGGCGACCGGGCCGGGGCGGCCGCTGGTGGCGATCCGGAACGCCGCCCGGACCAGCTGCGGCAGGGCCGCCGGGCTGGGCACCTCCAGGGTCGACTTCGTGATCGCCGACAGCAGCGCGACCTGCCCGAACCCCTGAGACGCCACACCCTTCTCCCGGTACGGCGCCCAGTCCCTGGGCAGCTCGCCGACCAGCGCTATCACCGGCACCGAGGCGTTGAGGCTCTCGACCAGCCCGTCGGTGAGCTTCGTGGTCCCGGGGCCGACCGTGACGTCGCAGATGCCGGGCCGGCCGGTCAGCCGGGCAAAGGCGTCGGCGGCGTAGGCGGCCGAGCGCTCGTCGCGGACCAGGGTGTGGCCGACCCGGCCGGAACGCCGGGAGACCCCGTCGTACAGCGCCGCCGTCTGCCCGCCGGGCTGGCCGAAGATGTCCGTGACGCCGTAGCGAGCGAGCAGCTCCACGAGCAGGTCACCAACGTGCGGCATCGGGGTTCCTCCGTCATGAGTGCATCGAGGCCACCGCCGCGCGGAAGGCCTCGAAGCGGTCCGTGAACGCGGCGGCGCGCTCGGCGTCGGGTTCGTGGCGGCGAGCGATGACCACCCGCTGCGCCGCCTCGGCCAGGGACCCGTAGGTGCCGATGCCGAGCCCGGCGAGCAGCGCGGCGCCGAGCGTCCCGGGCTCGGGGTGCTCCGGCACCTCGACCGGAACCCCGAGCAGGTCGGCCTTGAGCTGCATCCACCAGCCGGACTTCGCGCCGCCGCCGGCCGCGCGGCACAGATGGACCGGCGTGGCCGCGTCCCGCA
>JASHQP010000750.1 GCA_030039095.1 Streptosporangiaceae bacterium | reverse complement strand
GCTGGGACCCGGTCACCGGCTGGGGCACCCCCGACGCCCGGGTCCTTATCCCCCTGCTCGCCCGCTGAGCCAGCCGGCGGCTCACAAGGCAGAGGCGCGGCCTCGCTTGCGCAGACCATCATGCTTGCGCAGACCATCATGCTTGCGAAGACCATCATGCTTGCGAAGACCATCATGGCGGAGATCTGTCCGGCGGTTCTCACCTGTCCGACGCGACGACGTGCACGACCCGTTGATGCTGCACCTCTGGACGCGGCGGCTGACCAGCTTCCAGGCGCGGGCCCCGCCCAGGCTGGTGTCTTCGTGCTCCTGACGGCCAAACGCCGGTCTCGGTAGCGCGTCACCAATGAGGTCCGGGTCGAACGCGTCAGCCGGCCTGCTGGCCGGCGACGAGCCCGGCTGGGACGTCCACAAGCTGGGCGACCTCCACGCCGCCGTCCCGGCTCAGCTGCGGGCAGCCCTCTGCCACGGCCAGCGCCGCGTCCAGGTCCGGGGCGCTGATCACGGAGTAGCCGCCCAGTTCCGTGCCGGGACCGCACTTGCCCAGGGCGCCGGCGCCGGCGGCGGGCTTGCCGAGATCGACAAGGTCGTCGCCCATGGCGGTGAACCAGGCCTGCCAGGCCGCGGTCGATTCCGGGGTGGGGGCTGGGGTGGAACCAGGGGTACGGCGGTAAGCGAAAACGAAGGTGGGCATCGGTGTCTCCTCTCACGCGGGCCGCAGCCGTCCGGAATGGCTGGGCCTGTCACCGGGGTAGACACCGTGCATCCGGCAAAGTGGGCGCCGCCGGACCGACCAGTTTGCGGCTCTGGCGGTGTCAGTACAGATGAGGGATGTCCCGATCCCCAGGAATCAGACGCGAGGGCCGAGAGGGTGGAACGGTGAGCACGGAGCTGATCGACAGGGCCGGGTCGGGGGACGAGGCGGCGTTCCGCGAGCTGGTCGGCCCGTATCAGCGCGAGCTGCAGGTGCACTGTTACCGGATCCTCGGATCGGTGGCCGACGCCGAGGACGCGCTGCAGGAGACGCTGGTCACCGCGTGGCAGAGCCTGCGGCAGTTCGAGGGCCGGGCGTCGGTACGGACCTGGATGTACCGGATTGCGACGACCCGGTGCCTGAACATGCTGCGCGCAGCCAGCAGGAGGCCAGCGATGAGCTTGTCCCTTGACGTGGAGCCGCCCGAGCCGTCCCGGCTGGGCGAGGTGGTGTGGCTGGAGCCGTACCCCGACCTGCTCCTCGAGGACCTGCCCGACGCGACGGCCGGCCCGGAGGCGCGGTACGAGGCGCGGGAGACCATGTCGCTGGCCTTCGTCACCGCGCTGCAGCTGCTGCCGCCGCGGCAGCGCGCCGCGCTGATTCTGCGCGATGTTCTCGGCTTCCCGGCCAGCGAGGTCGCGGGCATTCTCGACACCACCGAGCAGTCGGTGACCAGCGCGCTGAAGCGCGCCCGGGCGACGGTGTCGAGGGAGCTGCCGTCCCCGGACGCACCGCCTCCGCCGGTGCCGAACTCAGCCGCGGAGCAGGAGCTTGTGGCGCGTCTCGTCGAGGCCTTCGACACCGCCGACGTGGACGGCCTCGTTGCCCTGATGACCGAGGACGCGTGGCTGCGGATGCCGCCGGTGCCGCTCGAGTACCAGGGCAGGAAGCTGGTCGGCGAGTTCTTCGCGACGGTCGCGTTCCGGCAGGGCCGCCGGTACCGGCTGGTCCCGACGCGGGCCAACGGCCAGCCGGCCTTTGCCGTCTACCTGCGTGACCCGACGACCCCGGTGCAGCGCGCGTTCGGGCTCCTGGTGGTCACGCTGGCCGGCAGCCAGATCAGCGCGATCACCCGGTTCGACAACGCCACGCTGCCGCCCTTCGGGCTGCCGCGTACGCTCGTCGACTGAGCCGGCCTCGGCCCCCGGCGGGAACGTACCGTCAGATCTAGCCCTGGCGCTCCAGCCACCCTGCGGGCGGCCCCGGACAGCCACGGCCGCGCAGCATCCAGATCACAGGACACGAAGACCGCAGGAAGGTCACCGCCGGCTAACACGTTCGCGACGTCCCGGGCGCCGCCCGCCTGACCGGCCGCGGCGCACGGGCCCACACCGCCAGCCTCCCGATGCCGAACTCGTCGAACGTCGTCCCGACGCTCGACGTGGCCCGAGCCGAGGAACCGGGGCAGTCATTAGGTGTGCCAGGGACTCCTGGGCGCGCCCAGGTTGTTGGGCATGGGAGACGCCCACCAGGGAAGGTAGCCGTGCCCGCGCCCGAGATAACGTTCCAGCTCCTCGACGGCACGCAGGCCGCTGAGCACGAGCAGGAACTCCAGGCCCTGCACGCCGAGGTGTACGCGGACCCGCCGTACCGGAATATCGCCGACGCAGGCGAGTTCGCCCGCCGGATCCGGGTCCAGCGCCGGCAGCCGGGTTTCGTCCTCGCCGAGGCGCGGTCCGGCGGGTACCTGGTCGGCTACGCGGCAGGGATGCCGCTGCGGCCGTCGACCTCCTGGTGGCGTGAGCTGACCACCCCGCTGCCCGACGATGAGACCGCCGAGCACCCTGGCCGCACGTTCGCGCTCACCGATCTGCTGGTCCGCGCGGCGTGGCGGCGGCAGGGCATCGGCCAGACCCTGCACGACCTCATCCTGGGCGGCCGCGCCGAGGAGCGGGCGACGCTGACCGTGCTGCCGGCGGCCGCCCCGGCGCAGAACGCGTTCCAGAGCTGGGGCTGGCACAAAATCGCCCGCACCCGCGATTCCCGTCCCGGCTGGCCCGTCTCGGACGTCCTCGTCACCAGCCTCCCAGCCGGCCGGCGAGCCTGACCTCCCGTTAGGGTGGAGGACACCCGGCACGATGCGCCCGCGGCCAGCCGCGGAGAGGGCGGAGCGGCGATGCAGGTGATCACGGTCAGCAAGTTCGGCGGCCCCGAGGTCATGCAGGTCACCGACGCAGAGCTGCCGAAGCCAGGTCCCGGCGAGGTGCTCGTCCGCGTGCTCGCCGCCGGGGTCGGGCCCTGGGATATCTCGCTGCGGCGCGGCGGCTATACCGGCTCCCTGCCCTACGTCCCGGGCGGCGAGTTCGCCGGGGTCGTCGTGGGTGACAGCGGCGCGGACGCGGCCCTGGACGACGGCACGCCGGTCTACGGCTACCCCGGCCTGACCGGGTGCTACGCCCAGTACCTGACCTGCCCGGTCGAGCGGCTTGCCCCGATCCCGGAGGAACTGAGCGCCGTCGAGGCTGCCGCGGTGCCGATCGACGCGCTGACCGCGGAGCAGGGCCTGACCGACGTGCTGAAGCTCGGCGCCGGGGACACCGTCCTGATCACCGCCGGGGCGGGCGGAGTCGGCCACTTCGCGGTGCAGATCGCCCGCATCCTGGGCGCCAACGTGATTGCCACGGCCAGCCCGTCGAATCACGAGTTCCTGCACCACCTGGGCGCCGCCGACGTCGTCGACCACACCAAGCCCGACTGGCCCGAGAAGGTGCGCGACCTGACAAACGGCGGGGCCGAGAAGGTGCTGGCGTGCGTTGCCCCCACCCTGGACGGCGCGGCCCGCGCGTCCCGCGACGGCGCGCTCATCGCCACCCCGGTGCACGCGGAGCTGCCGGACGCGCAGCGCGTCCACTGGGCGCAGTACAACGGCGAGCGCAGCGGCACCCGCCTGATCCGGATGGCCCCATGGTTCGACGACGAGACGCTCACGGTCGCCATCCAGGCCCAGTACTTCTGGCTGGACGCCGCGGAGGCGCACAAGGAGGTCGAGCGCGGGCACACCCGGGGCAAGATCGTCCTGGTCGTCGACGAGGATCTCGCCGCGGCGCTGGAAGTCTGACCCAACCTTGCCCGTTCACGATCGTCCGGTTTCCGCCCGTGTTACCGTCGCCGCTCGTGGTACAGACGATTTATGTGGGCAATGCGGCCGAGGACGGCGCCGGCGACCGCGGCTGGCTGATGGGGCACTTCCGGCCGCCCGGCGACGTCAGGCACAGCGACGACGTCGAGATCAAGTGGGGCGTCCACGAGCCCGGCGACCAGCGGGCGCAGTGGGTCGCCGAAGAGCGGCGCTCGGCCCTGGTGCTGCTGGTCAGCGGGCGGTTCCGGGTGGATCTCCCGGGACGCAGCGTGCTCCTGGCCAAGCAGGGCGACTACGTGCTGTTCCACGGAGTGAAGCACTCCTGGCAGGCCGAGGAGGCCTCGGTGGTCCTGTCGGTCCGCTGGCCCTCGGTTCCCGGGTACGCAGCGCCCGGCCCTATCCCCGACGGGCGCGGAACCCGCGCATGAAAAGAGCCGGGGCACCACGCCGTTCCAGGAGCATCGTGGGCACCACGCCGTTCCAAGAGCGACAGCGTGATGCCCACGACCGTGCGGGGGGTTAGAAGTCCGGCAGGGCCGTCGAGATGTCGTAGTTCTGGCCCCAGTACCACTGTGTGGCCTGAGAGCCCGGAACGATGTGCGGCGAGCCGGTCGGGTCGGCGATCCACCAGCGGATGCGGGACTGCATCCAGCCCGGCAGCGACGACACGTCCGCTTTCACGGTGGCCCACTGCGAGATCATCGTGTACAGAATGGCCACCCCGTGCGGATCGGCGTTGAGCCGGGCCGAGACCCAGCCCGCCGCCTCCGACGGCGTCGCACAGCCTGGCTCGATGTCCAGGGCCTCGGCGTTCGGGTCGGACGCGTTGATGTCGATCCACATCACGTGCGAGAAGTTGGCCACCGCGGACGGCGGGTCGGGGTTCGGCCCGTCCGCATAGGTGGCAACCACCGGGTCGCCGGGGATCGCCTGCGGGTTCACCGAGTCGTAGACCAGGTAGGGCTGAGGCTGTGCCTGGGCGGCCGTGACCTGTGCCTGCGGCGCGGCGTGATGGTGATGGTGGCGGCGGCGGTGGTGCGCGGTCGCCTGAGCGGGCGCCGGCGTGGGGGCC
>JASHQP010000749.1 GCA_030039095.1 Streptosporangiaceae bacterium | reverse complement strand
TCCGGCCGGGCGGGGGCGGGGACGCCGGCGCGTCAGCAGGCAGCGGCCTGGCCGCGCGGCGCGAACGGCGCGCGGCGCGTGAGCCCTTGCGGGACGGCTCGGCCGTGCCGTAGCCGATGAGGACGTTCCCGCTGGCCGTCTCGTCGGCGGAGATGCTGATCAGGGGCTGGCCGACCGCGACGACCGTGCCGGGCGGGGCATGGATCCTGGCGACGGCGCCGGCGAACGGGACCGGGACCTCGACCGCGGCCTTCGCGGTCTCCACCTCCACGACCGGCTGGTCGACGTCCACGTGATCGCCGACCTGGACGCGCCAGGCGATGATCTCCGCTTCCGTCAGCCCCTCGCCGAGGTCGGGCAGCAGGAACTCAGGCATTGTCGTCCCACTGCAGCCGCGCGATGCCGTCGAGGATCCGGTCGGCGTCCGGCAGGTGGAGGTGCTCCAGATGCGGCGGCGGGTAGGGGACGTCGAAGCCGGTGATCCGCAGGATCGGTGCCTCCAGGAAGTGGAAGCACTGCTCGGTGAGGCGGGCGGCCACCTCGGCGCCGTAGCCGGTGAAGCCCGGCGCCTCGTGGACGACGACGGCCCGGCCGGTGCGGCGCACCGACTCGGCCAGCGTCACGTCGTCGAACGGTGACAGCGAGCGGAGGTCGACGACCTCGACGTCCCAGCCCTCTGCCGTGGCGGCTTCGGCCGCCTCGAGGCCGGTCTGCACCGTGCCGCCGTACGTGATCAGCGTGACGTCCGTGCCCGGCCGGCGGATCACCGCCCGGTCGATGGCCGGGCCGCCCGGCGTCAGTGCGGCGCTCTCCCTGGACCAGTAGCGCCGCTTGGGTTCGAGGAACACAACGGGATCGGGGCAGTCGATGGACTGGCGCAGCAGGCGGTAGGCGTCCGCCGGGGTCCCCGGCGTCACGACGCGCAGCCCCGGGGTGTGGGTGTAGTACGCCTCCGAGGAGTCGCAGTGGTGCTCGACGCCGCCGATGCCGCCGCCGAACGGGATCCGCACCACGATCGGCAGCGCGACCCGCCCGCGCGTCCGGTTGTGCAGCTTGGCGAGGTGGCTGGTGACCTGCTCGAACGCGGGGTAGGCGAACGCGTCGAACTGCATCTCGACGACCGGGACCAGCCCGTTCATGGCCATCCCGATCGCGGTGCCGATGATGCCGGACTCGGCCAGCGGCGTGTCGAAGACCCGGGCCTCGCCGAACTTGGCAGCGAGCCCGTCGGTGACCCGGAACACCCCGCCCAGCGCGGCGACGTCCTCGCCGAAGACCAGCACGCGCTCATCGTCGGACAGGCTGTCGGCCAGGGCGGCGTTGAGCGCGCCGGCCATCGTCACCGGCGCGGCAGTCTGGCCCGCCTTCCCGGCCTGCCCCGCCTTCCCGGCCGGCGACAGCACCTCGGTCATCGCCCGGTGTCCTCCAGCTCGCTGAGCAGCGCCGCCCGCTGATGCTCCAGCGCCGCCGTGGGCCGCGCGTACACGTGCGCGAACAGTTCGGCGGGATCGAGGCCGACGTCGATGTTCATGCGCTTGCGGACGTCCTCGGCGAACCGCTCGGCCTCGGCCGCCAGCCGCGTGGCCGCGTCGCCGTCGAGCAGGCCCTGCGCCGTGAGGTACGTCTCGAGCCGCGCGATGGGGTCGCGGCCGAGCCAGCTCTGGACCTCGGCGTCGTCCCGGTACCGGGCGGCGTCGTCGGCGTTGGTGTGGGCCTCGATGCGGTAGGTGATCGCCTCGATCAGCGTCGGGCCCAGGCCCTCGGATCCCCGCTCGATCCCGGCGCGCACGGCCGAGTACACGGCCGCGGCGTCGTTGCCGTCGATCAGCAGGGAGGGGATGCCGTACCCGATGCCCTTGGCGGCCAGGGTCGGCGCGGCGGTCTGCTTGGCGAGCGGCACGCTGATCGCGTAGCCGTTGTTCTGCACCAGGAACACCGCTGGCGCCCGCCACACCGCGGCGAAGTTCAGCGCCTCGTGGGTGTCGCCCTCGCTCGTGGCGCCGTCGCCGAGCAGCACGATCGCGGCCTGGTCCTGGTGCTTGAGCCGGGCGGCGTGGGCCAGCCCGACGGCGTGCAGGGTGCTGGTGCCCAGCGGGGTGCACTGCGGCGCGATGCGGTGCTGGTACGGGTCGTACCCGCAGTGCCAGTCGCCGCGCAGCAGCGAGAGCGCCTCGACCGGGTCGACACCGCGGGTCACGATCGCCACCGTGTCGCGGTAGGTGGGGAACAGCCAGTCGTCGTCGCGCAGCGCGAGCACGGCGCCGACCTGGCAGGCGTCCTGGCCGTGCGAGGACGGGTACACGGCCAGCCGGCCCTGCTTGGTCAGCGTGGTGGCCTGCTGGTCGAACCGCCGCCCGAGCACCATGCGGCGGTACAGCTCGAGCAGTATCCGGGGCTCGGGCAGGGCCAGCTCGCCCGCATTCTCCCCGCGGCGGCCGTCGGCATCGATCAGCTGCAGCGGGGCTGCGCTGGGCAGGAGGCCGTCGCCGGCCGCCGTGCGGGTGCCCTTGGCAAAGGTCGTCACGGCAGCCCCCTTCCGTGCTTCCTTTTCCAGCAGCATGCGCGCCAGGCCCGCCATAGTTCCACTGATCGGGCACAACTGGAGACGTATAGCGCCCATGAGCCACCTATAATGGCCATATGGCATCCGGTGAGCCGCGGTCCGGGCACACACGTGGACACATGGCAGCGCTGGACGACACCGACCGGCTGATCGTCGAGCAGCTGCGGGCCGACGGCCGCGTGTCCATGCGGGCGCTGGCCGCCCGGCTGCACCTGTCGCGGGCCAACGTCTACGCCCGCGTGGCCAGGCTGCACCGGGACGGAGTGATCACCGGTTACGCCGCGATGGTCGACCCGGTCCGCTACGGGTACGGGCTGTCGGCCTACGTCTACCTGGACATCGCCCAGCGGTCCTGGAAGGCGGTCCGCCGCCAGCTGCTGAGCATCCCAGAGGTGGACCACATCGCCCTCACGTCCGGCGAGCACGACATCGTGGTGCGGGTCCGCACCGACGACGCCGCGTCCCTGCGCGACGTCGTGCTGACCCGGCTCCAGGAGATGCCCGAGATCCGCTCGACCCAGACCGTGCTGATCTTCGAGGAGCTGGATCCCGGTACCGCCGGGGGTGCCCGGGCCCGGCCGGCTACCGGGCTTCCCGGTTCCCCGTGACCCGCAGCCCGTCGAAGGCGATGGCGCACACCGCGTCCGCCAGCGCGGGGCCGGCGCTGCGCCCGGCGGGCCGGTACCACTCGACCAGCGAGTTGACCAGGCCGAAAAGCAGCCGCGCCGTGATCGCCGGGTCGACATCTGCGCGGATGTCCCCGTCCCGCTCGGCCTGGACGACCAGCTCGGCGACCAGCCGGTCGAATTCGCGCCGGCGGTTCAGCGCCGCCCGCTCGGCCTCGGTGTTGCCGCGGACCCGCAGCAGCAGCGTCACGTAGGGGAGCTCGGCCTGCAGCACCGCGACCGACCCGCGTACGAGGTACTCCAGCCGCTCGATGGCCGGCGCGTCCAGCGCCCGTGCCCGGTCGGCCACGGCTGACCAGCCGTCCAGCGCGCGGCTGGTGGCCAGGCGCAGCAGTTCCTCCTTGCCGGACACGTGGTGATAGATCGCCGACTTGGTGATGCCGAGCCGCCGGGCCAGGTCTTCCATGCTGGTGCCGTCGTAGCCGCGCTCGTTGAACACTCCGACCGCGACCGCGAGCAGCGAGTCGAGGTCGTAGCCGGGCCGGCCGGGCCGCACCGGACCAGTCCCGCCGGGGCGCTCCAGGCGCCGGGGCGGCGCCGCGTTCGGGCCCCTCGTCCTGGCGGCGGTCATGGCGGTATAGTAACTTACTGAACATTCGGTAGGTAATTATCGGACCGAGAGACGCCGGTGGCGGTATTGTGGGCAGGGAGGTGGAGGCCATGACCACCGTGTCCGCGCCGGAAGAGCTCGGCGGCCACTTCGACCGGACGCTGGAGCGCGGCCGGCGGATCGAGCCGCGCGACTGGATGCCGGACGCCTACCGCGCGACGATGATCCGGCAGATCGCCCAGCACGCGCACTCCGAGATCATCGGCATGCAGCCGGAGGGCAACTGGATCACCCGCGCCCCGTCGCTGCGCCGCAAGGCCATCCTGATCGCCAAGGTGCAGGACGAGGCCGGCCACGGCATGTACCTGTACTCGGCGGCGGAGACGCTCGGCGCCGACCGCGCCGACATGACCGGCAAGCTCATCTCCGGGCGGCAGAAGTACTCCTCGATCTTCAACTACCCGACGCTGAGCTACGCCGACGTCGGGGTGATCGGCTGGCTCGTGGACGGCGCCGCGATCTGCAACCAGGTGCCGCTGTGCCGGTCGTCCTACGGCCCGTACGCGCGGGCCATGGTGCGCATCTGCAAGGAGGAGTCCTTCCACCAGCGGCAGGGGTACGAGCTGCTGCTGACGATGATGCGCGGCACCGCGGCGCAGCGCGCGATGGTGCAGGACGCCACCAACCGGTTCTGGTGGCCGTCGCTGATGATGTTCGGGCCGCCGGACGACCAGTCGCCCAACACCGCCCAGTCGATGGCCTGGGGGATCAAGCGGCACACCAACGACGAGCTGCGGCAGCGCTTCGTGGACATGACCGTGCCGCAGGCGGAGAAGCTCGGCGTCACGCTGCCCGACCCCGCGCTGGCGTGGAACCCCGGGCGCGGGCACTACGACTTCGGCCCGGTGGACTGGTCGGAGTTCAGCGCCGTGGTCAAGGGCAACGGGCCGTGCAACGCGCAGCGGATCGCGCGCCGGCGGGCGGCCCACGACGAGGGCGCGT